>NZ_JBITXP010000011.1:0-243551 GCF_044544765.1 Streptomyces sp. NPDC053513 | reverse complement strand
GCCCCCCGCGGGTTGTCCGGGCCGCGGGCACGCCCCCCCGCCGCGGGGGCGCGGGCCGAGACGCCCCGCGCCACGGACGGCGCACCCCGCACCGGTTCCTCCCTCGGCTACCTCCGCCACGCGGCGGGGAAGCTGGGCGGCGCGCTCGTCTCGCTCTTCGCCGTCCTGGTCACCAGCTTCTTCCTCTTCCGGATCATCCCCGGTGACCCGGTGAAGGCGATGACCCACGGCGTCCCCACCTCGGCCGAGCAACTCGCCACGCTGCGCCGCCAGTTCGGGCTCGACGTGCCGCTGTGGCAGCAGTTCACCGACTACTGCGCCAAGGCGCTGAGCGGCGACCTCGGCACCTCGTTCCAGTTCCGCGCCCCCGTCGAGGACCTCATCGCGGAGAAGCTCCCCGCGACGCTGCTGCTCACCGGGGTCGCCGTGGTGATCTACTCGGCGCTCGGCCTGTGGCTGGGCACCCGCTCGGCCTGGCGGCACGGCGGCCTCGGCGACAAGCTGAACACCGGGATCGCGCTGACCCTGTGGTCGGTGCCGTCCTTCTGGCTCGGGCTGCTCCTCATCATCGTCTTCTCGGTGGGCATGGGTCCGATCCCCGGGCTCTTCCCGACCGGCGGCATGGAGTCGGGCACGGGCGAGACCGGTTTCGCGTACGTCCTGGACGTCGCCCACCACCTGGTCCTGCCCGTGGTCACGCTCGTCGCCGTCGGCTACGCGCAGACCCTGCTCGTGATGCGCTCCTCGCTGCTCGACGAGATGGGCGGCGACTACCTGACGACGGCGCGGGCGAAGGGACTGCGGGACGACGCCGTGCGCCGCCGGCACGCCGTGCCGAACGCGCTCCTGCCGACCGTGACGATGATCTTCATCAACCTGGGCCACGTGGCGGCCGGTTCGATCCTGGTGGAGACGGTGTTCTCCTGGCCCGGTCTCGGCGGCCTCTTCTACCAGGCGCTGAGCGTGCCCGATCTGCCGCTGGTGCAGGGCCTGTTCGTGGTCTTCGCCGGAGCGATGATCCTGATGAACCTGATCGCCGACCTGCTCTATCCGCTGCTCGACCCCCGGGTGGGCCGATGACCTCTCTCGCATGGGAGCGCCGCAAGGGTTCGGTCGCGCGCTTCTGGACGTCGTACCGGACCCACCGCGCCGGGCTCTACGGCCTCGTGGGACTCGCCCTGATCGCCCTGCTCGCGCTCACCGCCCCGTGGACCGTCGGCTCCGACGTCCAGTCGGTGACGGAGGCGCCGGGCACGGCCCTGGAGCCGCCGAGCGCCGAGTTCCCGCTCGGCACCGACCAGTTCGGGCGCTCGCTGCTCGGGCTGCTGATCTGGGGCGCCCGGATCTCGCTGCTCGTCGGCCTGCTCGCGGCGGCCCTCTCGGTCGCCATCGGAACCCTGGTGGGCATCATCGCCGGACACTACGGCGGCTGGTTCTCGACCGTCGTCATGCGGATCACCGACTGGTTCCTGGTCATGCCGACGCTGGTGCTCGCGATCGTCCTCGCCACCGTCATGTCCCGGTCGATGTGGACGGTGGTCCTGGCGATCGGCGTGACCTCCTGGCCCACCACCGCCCGTCTGGTGCGGGCGCAGACGATCGCGGTGGAGTCCCGCCCGTACATCGAGCGGGCGACCGCGCTCGGCGGCGGCCACCGGCACGTCATGACCCGGCACGTGCTGCCGAACGTGATGCCGCTGGTGCTCGCGCAGACCACCCTCGGCATCTCGACGGCCATCCTCACCGAGGCGACCCTCGCCTTCCTCGGCCTCGGCGACCCGACGGTGGTGTCGTGGGGCGGGATGCTCCAGGACGCCCGGGAGGCCGGCGCCGTCTCCTCCGGGCACTGGTGGTACCTGGCCCCGCCCGGGATCGCGATCGCCCTGGTCGCGCTCGCGTTCACGCTGTGCGGCCGGGCCGTGGAATCCGTGCTGAACCCGAAGCTGGGAGTGGGCCGATGAGCCTCCTGGAGGTGCGGGACCTGCGGGTGACGTACGGCTCCGGCGCGACCGCCGTGCCCGCCGTGCGCGGGGTCGACCTGACCCTGGAACCGGGCACCAAGCTGGGCGTCGCCGGCGAGTCGGGCTGCGGCAAGTCCACGCTCGCGCTCGCGCTGCTCCGACTCCTTCCGGCCTCGGCGCGGATCGAGGGCCAGATCCTGCTCGACGGCGACGACGTCCTCGCCATGTCCTGGGGGCGGCTGCGGGCCGTGCGCTGGGCGGGCGCGTCGATCGTCTTCCAGGGCGCGATGCACTCGCTGAACGCGGTGCACCGGATCGGGGACCAGATCGCCGAGCCGCTGCTCGTGCACGGCCGGGCGACCCCGGCGGCGGCCCGCACCCGGGTCGGCGAACTGCTCGAACACGTCGGGCTCCCGGCCGCCCGGGCCTCCGCCTACCCGCACGAGCTGTCCGGCGGGCAGCGGCAGCGCGTGATGATCGCGATGGCGCTCGCCTGCGACCCCCGGCTGATCGTCGCCGACGAGCCGACGACCGCGCTCGACGTGATGATCCAGGCGCAGATCCTGCGGCTGATCGAGCGGCTCGTCGCCGAGCAGTCCATCAGCCTCCTGATGATCAGCCACGACCTGGCGGTCCTCGCCGACACCTGCGACCGGCTCGCCGTGATGTACGCGGGCCGGGTCGTCGAGGAGGGGCCCGCGCGGGCGGTGTACGAGGCGGCCGCGCACCCCTACGGGCGGGCGCTGTCCTCGGCGTTCCCCCGCATCGGCGACCTCGCGTCCCGGCGGGCGCCGCGCGGCCTGCCGGGCGACCCGCCGGACCCGTCCGACCTGCCCGGCGGCTGCACCTTCCATCCGCGCTGCCCGGTGGCGGTGGACGCCTGCGCGGAGCACGACCAGGAACTGCGGGAGGCGGGCGCGGGGCGCCGGGCCGCCTGCGTACACGTGGGGAGCACGTCATGAACGGCGAGGCGCGTGGGGGACACGACGTGGGCGGCGAGGCGCGTGGGGGACACGCCGTGGGCACCGAGGCCCCCGCACGCCCTCTCCTGGCGGCGCGCGGACTGCACGTCACCTTCCCGGGGCGGCGGGGCGCGCCGCCCGCGCGCGCGGTGGACGGCGTGGACCTCGACATCGGCGCCGGCGAGATCGTGGCCCTGGTCGGCGAGTCCGGCTGCGGCAAGACGACGCTCGCCCGCTCCCTGCTCGGCCTGGTCCGGCCCACGGCGGGGTCGGTCACCTTCGACGGCCGGCCGCTCGCCTACTCCTCCGGGGCGCTCAGGGCCTACCGGAGGCGGGCACAACTGGTCCTCCAGGATCCGAGCGGTTCGCTGAACCCCCGGCACACCGTGTACGACGCGGTGGCGGAGGGACTGCGGATCCACGGCTACGAAGGGGACGAACGGGCGGCCGTCGCCGAGGCCCTGTCCCGGGCCGGGCTCCGGCCCCCCGAACGCTTCTTCCTCCGCTACCCGCACGAGCTGTCCGGCGGGCAGCGGCAACGCGTGGTCATCGCGGGCGCGCTCGTCCTGGAGCCCGAACTGATCGTCGCCGACGAGCCGGTGGCCTCCCTGGACGCGTCCGTCCGGGGCGAGATCCTGGCGCTGCTGCTGCGGCTCCGCGACGAACTGGGCCTGTCCGCGCTCGTGGTGACGCACGACCTGGGCCTCGCGTGGAACATCGCGGACCGGGTGGCGGTGATGTACCTGGGCCGGGTGGTGGAGACGGGGCCGGTGGAGTCCGTCCTGACGGACCCCCGACACCCCTACACCCGGGCCCTGTTGTCCGTCCTCCCGGAGTCGGAGGGCGCGCCCGTGATCCTCACCGGCGAGCCGCCGGACCCCTCCCGCATCCCGTCCGGCTGCCGCTTCCACGCCCGCTGCCAGCTCCTCGCCTCGGGCGAGGCGGGGCCGGTGGCGGACCGCTGCCGGGGGGAGGAGCTGCCGGTGCTGGGGGGTGGCGGGGGGCGGGGGGTGGCGTGCCACTGGACGACCCCGAACTGAACGCCACCGTTGTGGCCTCCACTGCACCTGGGCGGCGCCCCCGCGCCCCGTTGTGGGCGCACGTCCGCCGGGGCGGTGCCCACCCCGTTGTGGGCAGTCGTTCCGCTGGGGCGGAACGGGTGGGCACAACGGACCCGCGCCCTGCCGGCACCCGAGGCTCATGTGCCTGGACCCGCACCCCAGGTGCGCCGCACACGGGGTGCGGGTCCAGGCGCGGAACGCGGAGGCGCCGCTGAAGGGCGCCGTCCCGTGTGCCCACCCGTCCCGCCCCAGCGGGACGATTGCCCACACGGGCAGGGGGCCGCCCACCAGGGCGCGGCCCACACGGGCGGGGGGGCAACGCCCCGCAGGGCCGCGGCCCGCGCGGGCAGGGGCACCGCCCCGAAGGGCACGGGCCCACACGGTGGGCGGCGGTTCGCAGGGGTGGCGTGGTCCTTCAGCGGGGGTGGGCCCGGGGCGGGGTCAGGCCTGGTCGTATTCCTCCGTCAGTTCGCGGCACCGCTTCACGTCCCCCGCCATCGCCTGCAGCAGATCGTCCAGCGTGTCGAACTTGAGCATGCCCCGCACGTACGCCAGGAAGTCCACGGCCACGTGCAGCCCGTACAGGTCGAGCCCCTCGCGGTCGATCGCGTACGCCTCGACCGTCCGCTCCGTGCCGTCGAACTGCGGGTTCGTACCGACCGAGATCGCCGCCGGCATCCGCTCCCCCGCCGCCGTCAGCCAGCCCGCGTAGACGCCGTCCGCCGGGATCGCCGTGTGTGGCAGGGTCTCGACGTTGGCCGTCGGGAAGCCGAGCTCGCGGCCGCGCTGCGCGCCGCGGACGACGACGCCCTCGACCCGGTGCGGGCGCCCGAGGATCTCGGCGGCCCCGGCCATGTCGCCCTCGGCGACGAGGCGGCGGGTGAGGGTGGAGGAGAAGGGCTCGCCGCCGCCGGCGGCCCCGCTGACGTACAGGTCGATGACCTCGACCTCGTAGTCGTACGTGGCGCCGAGCTCGGTCAGGAAGGCGACGTTGCCCGCGGCCCGGTGCCCGAAGCGGAAGTTGGGGCCCTCGATGACGGCCTTCGCGTGCAGCTTGTCGACGAGCACCTTGACGATGAAGTCGGCCGGGGACAGCTGGGAGAACTCGGCGGTGAACGGCAGCACCAGCACCGCGTCCACGCCGAGCTCCGCGATCAGTTCCGCGCGCCGGTGGTGCGGGGCGAGCAGCGGCGGGTGGCTGCCGGGCCGCACGACCTCGGAGGGGTGCGGGTCGAAGGTGACGACGACGGAGGGGATGCCCAGCTCCCGGGCGCGCTCGACGGCACGCCCGATGATCAGCTGGTGTCCTCGGTGCACCCCGTCGTAGGAGCCGATGGTGACGACGCTGCGTCCCCAGTCCTGGGGGATGTCCTCCAAGCCACGCCAGCGCTGCACTGTGACCGCTCCTCGTCCGCCTGTTCGCCCTGTTCGCCTTACGCAGGTCTAAGACTGCCATGTCCACGGCCGTCGGTACGCATCGGCATGGCACTGCCGGGGTTCCGCAGCGCCCTGACGGTCTCCGGTCCGAGCAGCGGGGCCCAGTCCGCGGGGGCCTCGACCGTCCAGGCGGCGAGGAGCGCGGCGAAGACGGGCAGGTCGCGGACGGCTCCGGCCAGGGCCCGGTCGATCCGCCAGGCGCCTTCGGGGGTACGGACGCACAGCGCGCCGACCCGGTGGGCGAGCTCCCGGGTGCGCGGGACGGTGCGCAGCTCCGCGCCCTCCGCGGCGGCCCTCAGGAGCGCCTCCAGGACGCCGAGCTCCCCGGCCTCGGCCTCGTACCGCTCGTGTTCCAGGAGTACGTCGAGCAGCTCGGTCCGCAGATGCCGGGAGGCGCCGGTGCCGGGGGCGGCGAGGACGGGGGCCAGGGCGCGCCGCAGCGACGCGGGACGGCCCCGGATGAGGCCCGTGACCAGCGGGAAGAGGACCGCTCTGGCGACCGGGCCGTCCTCGAGGCGGCGGTCGACGAAGGCGGCGACGAGGGGGGCGCCGTCGGGGCGGTGGGCGGCGTAGTCGCGGACGAGGACGGCGATCCGGCGGGCGAGGGCGGGCGTGTCGATCTCCGCGAGGGCCCGCAGGACGGCGGCCGGTGCCTCGCCGGTGCCCTGCAGCCGGGTCCGGAAGGCGGCGAGGACCTCCTCGGGGTGGGTCGCGAGGGCTTCGGCGAGGGCGGCCGCGGGCACCCGGGGCTCGGCGAGGGCACGGGGCAGGTGGCGGGAGCGGCTGTGCGGGTCGCGGACGAGGAGGCCGAGGGCCGCGCCGTGCAGGGCCTGGTCGCCGGGGCGGGCGAGCAGGGCGAGGGCGGCGTAGCGGAGGAGTTCACGGTCGGCGGAGGTGGTGACGTGCGCGGCGGCCAGGTGTCCGTACGCGGCGGCCGCGACGCGCCGTTCCGGGCGCCCGTCGTCGTGGGCCCAGCGGTCGACGGCCCGGCAGAGCGCGGAGGGCTCGTCCTCGGCGAGGGCGGCGAGGAGGCCGTCGGCGAGGGGGTGGGCGGTGGCGACGAGCGCCTCGCAGAGGTCGTCGACGGCGAGCCCGCGGTGGGCGTGGAGGAGGGCCTGGGCGGAGGCGGCGACGGCGGGGCGGTCGTCGACGAACCAGCGGCAGAGGAGCGGCTGGACGCCCCGGGGGTCGGCGGTCAGCAGCGCGGCGACGGCGTCGAGGCTGCGGTCTCCGGCCGGCGGGTCGGAGGGGACGAGCCGGCGCAGCAGATCGATGCGCTCGTCCTCGCCGAGCGGCAGCGCCAGCCAGAAGGAGGTCCCGAAGGGGGCGAAGACCGGGTGCCGGTCCGGGCGGGCCCCGATCAGGTCGGCGAGCAGCCGCAGGACGGGCAGGTACGGCCGTGGGTCCGGCAGGCGCCGCACGCTCTCCCCGAGGAGCCGCGCGGCCCACCAGGCCCCGTCCCCGGCCCGCCCGGCCCGCCCGTCCCGGGCGAACCGCCCGAGCGCCTCGGCGAGCGCGGCGAGCCGCGGCCCGAGCCCGGCGGGCCCCCGCTCCCGGTGCAGCAGCAACAGCGCCTGCAACACGGGCCCGATCCGATGCCGGGGAACGGGTAGCGCCTCACCGACCGCTTCCCGGTGCCGGGAACCTCCGACGGGGGAGGCCCCGCCGGCGGAGTCGGCCCCCACAGCCCTGTCGGGCGCGGCGGGCGATACGGGCGCGCCGGGCCGCCGGGCCCCCGAGGTGCCGCCGGGGGTGGCAGGCCGGGCAGGGGTGGCAGGCCGGGCAGGGACGTCCGGCGCGGCGGGCACGCGGGTCCCCGCACCGGGACCTGGCCCGACGGGCGCGCCGGGAACGCCGGGCGGCCCGGTCCTACCGAAAGCGCCAGGAGTGCCCGGCCCCGCGGGCACCGCGGGCGCGGAGAGCCCGGCGCCTCCGCCGGAGGCGCCTTGGGCGGCCGGCTCGGCGTGGGCCCCGGGTCCGGCGAGGGAGCCGGGCGCGGCGGGGACACCAGGCCCGGCAAGGGCACCCAGCCCGCCGGACGCACCCGGCCCGGCGGGGCTGCCGGGCGCGGCGGGCCCCGCAGGTCCGCCGCGTGCCCCTCGCCCGTCGGGCCGACTGCGCCCGGCGGGCGCACCGGACGCGGCCGGTCCGGTCGGTGCGCCGGGCTCGGGGCCTTCCTCCGGAGTCGTCGCGGGCCCCGGGGGCGGGGCCTCGTGGTGGCGGTGGACCAGGGTGTGCAGGGCCGGGTCCAGGTCCAGGTGGGCGGCCTGGAGCCAGTCGGCGAGTTCTTCGTGGGCGAAGCGGTAGCCGGAGCCCGCGGGGACGAGCAGGCCCTCGGTGAGGACGGCCGGGGCCCAGCCCTCCCGCCAGGGGAACAGCTCCTCGAAGGAGGCCCGGTCCAGGACTCCGTGCCCGGGCCCGAGGCATCGGCGGGCCGCCTCGTGCACCCGGCCGGTGACACGCGCGGCGAGCCTGCGGACGGCCGTCCCGCGGAGCGGCGGCCGGGAGCCCGCGGCGATCCTGACGGCGGCCCGCAGGCACTTCAGGTCCAGGTGGGCGGTGAAGATCTCCTCGCGTGCGGGCCTCCCCGGCACCTCTCCCGGCAGCGCCGCCCGCACCTCGGCGAGCAGCCGCAGGGCGAGCGGGTGCCGGGCGTCCGCCGCGGCGAGGTCCGCCTCCCCGATCCCGTACCCCTCGCGTACGGCTCGGGCCTCCGTCTCGGAGTACGGCCCGAGGAACACGGCCGGGGGCATTGCGCCGGCGGTCCCGGTCGCGGGTGTGGTCGCGGCCGGGTCCGGGCCGTCGGGCCGTCCGGCCGGGGCCGTCGCGAGCCGGTGCGGGGTGCCCGCGTCCGCCGCCGGTCCGGGCGGGCCGCCGGGGTCCGCCGTCGGTCGGTGCAGGGCGCCCGGGGTGTAGAGCGTGCCCGCCTGTTCCCAGTGTTCCGGGCGGCAGGCGGTGATCAGACGGGCCCCGTGGGTGCGGAGCCAGCGTTCCGTGGCCGTCGTCCAGTCGGCGAGCCGGTGGGCCAGGAGCGGGGGCATCTCCTCGGGGCCGTCGAGGACGACGAGGAGCGGGCGGCCCGCGTCCCGGGCGAGGGCGGCGGCCCGCTCCGGGGTGGCGGTCGTGGTGTCGCCGAGCGCCCCGGACGCGGCGACGATCCGGCCGGCCTGGTGGAGGGCGCGGCCGACGGCGTCGGCGAGCGAGCGGTCCTCGGCGCGCAGGTCGGCCCCGCGCAGCCGGACGGTGGGGGCGGGGGCGACGCCCCGGGCACGGCGGGCGCAGAGCGCGGCGAGGGCGGTGGTGCGGCCGGTGCCGGGGGCGCCGACGAGGGCGAGGACGGGGGCGTCGCCAGCCGTGAAGCGGGCGAACTCACGGGCGCACTCGGGCCGTTCGACGGGCTCGGGCCAGGGGTCGGGGTCCGGCGCGGGCCCGGTGGTGGTGGCGGTGAGTTCCAGGACCGCGGCGAGGTTGAGGTCGGGTCCGTAGGCGGGGACGGTGGCCGCGTTGCGCCGGAGCAGGGCGGTGAGGGGACCGGCGGGCCGGAGCGGCACCGCGTATCCGGCGGCCCGGCGGTGGCCGTGCAGGGCGGTGCCGAGGACGGCGAGGACGGTGCCGGTGACGGTGTCGAGGACGGGTCCGCCGGCGGCCTGTCCGCCGCGGCGGAGCGCTTCGGCGCCCTCGGTGCCGATGGCGAGTTCGAGGGCGTCGGCGAGGGCGTGGAAGCGGTCGGTGGCGGTGTACGTGACGGCGGCGGGGCCGAGGACGCGGGCCTCGCGCCAGCCCTGGGCGGCGATCCGCACATAGGTGCCGGGCTCGATCTCGGGCCGGGTCGCGAGGGGCAGCGGGCGGCCGCCGAGCCCCTCGGTCCGTACGAGCGCGAGGCCGCTCTCGGGCAGGGGGGTGACGGCCTCGGCCTCGGCGAGGCAGGTCCGGTCGCCGGGGGCGTACAGGACGACGCGGCTGAGTCCGTCGACGGCCTCGTGGCTGGTGACGACCGTCCCGTGGTGGTCGGCGAGGAAACCGGTGCCGCGTGGCCGGCCCGCCGGATCGCAGATCCGTACCAGCGTCGCCAGGTCCCCGCTTCCCATGGTGTCGACGGTAGGCGGCCGGTGATCGTCCGAAGGCGTCCGCCGGGAAACGCGCCCCCCGACGCTCCCCCGTTCGCACCGAGCGCCTCCCCGATGGGGTGAATTTCGGCGGCTCCACGGGACAGACACTTCCCGGGGGAAACGAAGGGGGGAAAGTCGTGGGGGGGGGGGGCGCCCGGGGGCCCCCCCCCCCGGGGGCGGCGCCCGCCCCCGGCCCCGGGGGCCCCCCCCCGCGGGGGGGGCGCGCCCCCCCCCGGGCCCCCCCGCGCCCCCCCCCGTGGGGTTTATTGGCGGGGCCCCCCGGCAACCCCCACGCCCGGGGGAACCCTCGGGGGTAAATGGGGGGGGGGGGCCCCGCGCGCGGCCCCCCCCCACGATGGGCTCCCGGAAGGCCTCGGCGACGAGGTCCCGGAAGGCCTGGGCGACGAGCGCCCGGAAGGACTCAGCCGAAGACGGCGAGGCTCTTGGCCTTGCCCCGCTGCTCCTCGACGAGCGCGAGCAGCTCCCCCTCGGGCCCGAAGACCGCGACGGGCCCCTTCGGATACTCCGGCATCTCCAGTCGGACGCCGTTGAGCAGCAGCCTGGCCCGCTTCTCGTCGACCTCCCAGCGCGGGAACGCCGCCGCGGCCGCGTCGGCGACCGGCATGACCGTCAGCTCCTCCTGGAGCTGGTCCAGGGTCCGGGCCGAGTCCAGCTTGTACGGGCCGACCCGGGTGCGCCGCAGCGCGGTCAGGTGGCCGCCGACGCCGAGTCCGGCGCCGAGGTCCCGGGCGAGCGCCCGGATGTACGTACCGGAGGAGCAGACCACCGAGACGACCAGGTCGATGACGGGCGTGCCGTCCTCGGCGGTGTCGTCGCGGACGTCGTACACCCGGAAGGAGGAGACGGTGACCGGGCGGGCCGGGATCTCGAACTCCTCGCCGCCGCGCACGCGCGCGTACGACCGCTTGCCGTCGATCTTGATCGCGGAGACCTTCGACGGCACCTGCATGATGGCGCCGGTCAGTTCGGCGACGCCCGCGTCGATCTGCTCCCGGGTGACCTTCGAAGCGTCGACCGACGCCGTGATCTCGCCCTCGGCGTCGTCGGTGATCGTCGTCTGGCCCAGGCGGATGGTGCCCAGGTACTCCTTCTCGGTCAGCGCGAGGTGACCGAGGAGCTTGGTGGCCCGCTCCACGCCGAGGACGAGGACGCCCGTGGCCATGGGGTCGAGCGTGCCGGCGTGGCCGACGCGACGGGTCTTGGCGATCCCGCGCATCTTGGCCACGACGTCGTGCGAAGTGAAGCCCGACGGCTTGTCGACGATGACAAGCCCGTCGGGCGTCTTTCCCGAGGTGCTCATTCGGCGGCTTCGTCCTCGCCCGGCTTCTTGTAGGGGTCGGCGTCGCCCGCGAAGGTCGCGCCCGAGGAGGCCTGGCGCACCTGGGCGTCCGAGGCCCGCGCCTTGTCGAGGAGGTCCTCGATCGTCCGCGCGTTCTCCGGGAGGGCGTCGGCCACGAAGGTCAGGGTCGGGGTGAACTTGGTCCCCGCCGCCCGGCCCACGGCCGAACGGAGGATGCCCTTGGCGCTCTCCAGGCCGGCCGCCGCGCTCGCCCGGTCCTCGTCGTCGCCGTAGACCGTGTAGAAGACCGTTGCCTCCCGCAGGTCGCCGGTGACGCGGGTGTCCGTGATGGTCACGTGCGTGCCCAGGCGGGGGTCCTTGATGCCGCGCTGCAGCTTCTCGGCGACCACCTCCCGGATGAGGTCCGCCAGCTTCTTCGCCCGCGCGTTGTCGGCCACTGGTCCTTCTCCTTCTTTGCCTTGCTCAGATCAGTCTTCATCAGTGTGGAGCCTTCGGCGCACCGAAAGGAGTTCCACCTCCGGACGCGCGGCGACGAGCCGCTCACAGCGGTCGAGCACGTCCGATACGAACCGCGAGTCCCCGGACACCAGCGCGACGCCCAGTCGGGCCCTGCGATGGAGGTCCTGGTCGCCCACCTCGGCCGCGCTCACGGAGAACTTGCGTTGGAGCTCGGCGACGATGGGCCGGACGACGGAGCGTTTCTCCTTCAACGAATGAACGTCGCCGAGGAGCAGGTCGAAGGACAGAGTCCCCACGTACATGTGGTGCCGGATGTCCCGCCGGTTCGGGTTCGGTGGCCTGCCGGGCCGTCGCTCGGCAGGGACACCAGAACCGTACACGCAACGGCCGGGGCCGATCGACGGAAATATCTTCCGCCGACCGGCCCCGGACGCAGCCCTACGCGTTACGCGCGCGGCTTCTCGCGCATCTCGTACGTCGCGATGACGTCGTCGATCTTGATGTCGTTGAAGTTTCCGAGGTTGATACCACCCTCGAAGCCCTCGCGGATCTCGGTGACGTCGTCCTTGAAGCGGCGCAGACCCTCGATGTTGAGGTTCTCCGCGATGACCTTGCCGTCGCGGATGAGGCGCGCCTTGGTGTTGCGCTTGACCTCGCCCGAGCGGATGAGGACACCGGCGATGTTGCCCAGCTTGGACGAGCGGAAGACCTCGCGGATCTCCGCCGTACCGAGCTCGACCTCTTCGTACTCCGGCTTGAGGAGGCCCTTGAGCGCCGCCTCGATCTCCTCGATCGCCTGGTAGATGACCGAGTAGTACCGGACGTCGACGCCCTCGCGCTCCGCCATCTGCGCGGCACGGCCGGCCGCACGGACGTTGTAGCCGATGACGATGGCGTCGGAGCCCATGGCCAGGTCGATGTCCGACTCGGTGACCGCACCCACACCGCGGTGCAGGACGCGGATGTCGACCTCTTCGCCGACGTCGAGCTGGAGCAGCGAGGACTCGAGGGCCTCGACCGCACCGGACGCGTCGCCCTTGATGATGAGGTTGAGTTCCTGGACGAGACCGGCCTTGAGCACCTTGTCGAGGTCCTCGAGGGACACCCGGCGGACGCGCTTGGCGAAGGCGGCGTTGCGCTCACGCGCGGCGCGCTTCTCGGCGATCTGACGGGCGGTGCGGTCCTCGTCGACGACGAGGAAGTTGTCGCCCGCACCCGGGACGTTGGTGAGACCCAGGACGAGGACGGGAGTCGACGGGGTCGCCTCCTCGACGTTGTTGCCCTTGTCGTCGAGCATCGCCCGGACGCGGCCGTACGCGTCGCCGACGACCATCGTGTCGCCGATGCGCAGCGTTCCGCGCTGGACCAGGACGGTCGAGACGGCGCCGCGACCGCGGTCGAGGTGGGACTCGATCGCGATGCCCTGCGCGTCCTGGTTCGGGTTGGCCCGAAGGTCGAGCGAGGCGTCCGCGGTGAGGACCACGGCCTCCAGCAGGGAGTCGATGTGCAGACCCTGCTTGGCGGAGATGTCGACGAACATCGTGTCGCCGCCGTACTCCTCGGCCACCAGACCGAACTCGGTCAGCTGACCGCGGACCTTGGTCGGGTCCGCGCCCTCGACGTCGATCTTGTTGACCGCGACGACGATCGGGACGCCGGCGGCCTTGGCGTGGTTGAGCGCCTCGATCGTCTGCGGCATGACGCCGTCGTTGGCCGCGACCACGAGGATCGCGATGTCGGTCGACTTCGCACCACGGGCACGCATGGCGGTGAACGCCTCGTGACCCGGGGTGTCGATGAAGGTGATGCGACGCTCTTCGTCGTTGACCTGGGTGGAGACCTGGTAGGCACCGATGTGCTGGGTGATGCCACCGGCCTCGCCCGCGACCACGTTGGTCTTGCGGATCGCGTCGAGGAGTCGGGTCTTTCCGTGGTCGACGTGACCCATGACGGTCACGACCGGCGGACGGGAGACCAGGGCCTCTTCGCCGCCCTCGTCCTCGCCGAACTCGATGTCGAAGGACTCGAGCAGCTCACGGTCCTCCTCCTCCGGCGAGACGATCTGAACCTGGTAGTTCATCTCGTCGCCGAGGAGCTGCAGCGTCTCGTCGGAGACGGACTGCGTGGCCGTGACCATCTCGCCGAGGTTCATCATGACCGCGACGAGCGACGCCGGGTTGGCGCCGATCTTCTCCGCGAAGTCGGTGAGGGACGCACCGCGCGACAGGCGAATGGCTTCGCCGTTGCCGCGAGGCAGCATCACGCCGCCCACGGACGGGGCCTGCATGGCCTCGTACTCCTGGCGCCTCTGACGCTTCGACTTGCGACCACGACGCGCGGGACCGCCGGGACGACCGAAGGCGCCCTGCGTGCCACCACGGCCACCCGGGCCGCCGGGACGGCCGCCGAAGCCGCCGGGACGACCGCCGAAGCCGCCGCCACCGCCGCCGGGACCACCCGGACGACCGCCGCCGCCACCGGGACCGCCGGGACGACCGGCGAAGCCGCCGCCGCCACCGCCGGGACCGGCCGGACGACCGGCGAAGCCGGGACGACCGCCGCCGCCGCCGGGACCGCCCGGACGACCGCCGGGGCCACCGGGGCCACGACCGCCGGGGCCGGGACGCGGGCCGGCAGCGGGACGCTGCGGCATCATGCCCGGGTTCGGACGGTTGCCGCCGGGCGCGCCGCCCGGACGGGGAGCCTGCGGACGGGGCATGCCACCGGGGGTGGGACGGGCGCCGCCCTGACCCTGCGGACGCGGAGCGCCACCGGGGCCGCCCTGCGGACGCGGGGCGCCCGGAACGGCACCGGGGCCGCCGGGACGGGGAGCGCCGCCACCCGGACGGGGCGCCTGCGGGCGCGCCATTCCGGTGGAGCCGCCCGAGGTGAAGGGGTTGTTGCCCGGACGGGGACCGGCCGGACGGGCACCGCCCGGACGGGGGGCCTGCTGGCCGCCGGGGCGCGGAGCACCCTGGCCCTGCGGGCGGGGGGAACCCTGACCCGGGCGGGCGGGACGCTCGCCGGCGGGACGGGGGCCCGGGGTGGCGCCACCGGGGCGCGGACCGGCGGCGGGAGCCGACGGGGGCGCGGTGAACTCCGGGGCGGCCGGAGCCGGCGTGACCGGCTTGGGCGCGGGCTTCGGGCCCGGGCGGGGGCCCGAGGCGGCCGGAGCCGGAGAGGGGGTGCTGCTCGCGGGCGCGGCCGGGGTGACCGGCGCGGGGGCCGCGGGCGCGGCGGGGGCCGGCTTGGGGGCCGGGGCGCCGGGCTTCGGGGCAGCGGGACGAGCCGCGGCGGCCGGGGACGGCGCCGCGGGGGAAGGCGTCGCCTTGCGGGGCGCGCCGGGCTTGGCAGCGGTCTTGCCGGCGTTGCCGCCGGGACCCTGCAAAGCGTCAGTCAACTTGCGCACGACCGGCGCCTCGATCGTCGAGGACGCCGAACGGACGAATTCACCGAGTTCTTGGAGCTTGGCCATGACGACCTTGCTCTCCACACCGAACTCCTTGGCGAGTTCGTATACCCGGACCTTAGCCACTTTGCTCCTTTGTGAGGTCCGGTTACCGCCGGACCGTCGCTACTTCATGGGCGTACTCATCGCGTACTCATCGAGTGCTCATCGCAATCTCGACCTACTTCCAACTCGCGAGGTACCTGACCGCACGGTGTTCCGTGCCGTACTTCTTGCTCACTGCGGTGCCGCTTGCTCGACGTGGTGGCGGAGTGCCTCCGTGTCGAGCGGTCCCTGGACCTTGAAGGCCCTCGGAAAGGCCCGGCGACGGACCGCCAGGTCGAGACAGACCACGGCGGGGTGCAGGTACGCACCCCGGCCGGGCAGCGTACCGCGATGATCAGGAACGCACTCGTCCTTGTTCACCACGATCCGCAGCAGATCGCTCTTGGCCGCTCGCTCCCGGCATCCCACACAGGTTCGCTCAGGGCACGCGCGGGCATGCGTCCGGCCAGACACTATTAAGTCTACCTCCCCGCACCGACCCCACCCGTTCGGGGCAAGAATCGAACAGTCGTTGTCCAAAAACGGTCTCAGCCCTGGGGCTCGGCCGGCTCCGTGTCCGGACGGATGTCGATCCGCCAGCCGGTGAGCCGCGCGGCGAGGCGGGCGTTCTGGCCCTCCTTGCCGATGGCCAGCGACAGCTGGTAGTCCGGCACCGTCACCCGGGCGGAACGGGCGGCGAGGTCGACGACCTCGACCTTGGAGACCCGCGCCGGGGAGAGCGCGTTCGCCACCATCTCGGCCGGGTCGTCCGACCAGTCGACGATGTCGATCTTCTCGCCGAGCAGCTCCGCCATCACGTTGCGGACGCGGCTGCCCATCGGGCCGATGCAGGCGCCCTTGGGGTTCAGGCCCGAACGGGTGGAACGGACGGCGATCTTGGTGCGGTGACCGGCCTCGCGGGCGATGGCCGCGATCTCGACCGAGCCGTCGGCGATCTCCGGCACCTCCAGGGCGAAGAGCTTCTTCACCAGGTTGGGGTGCGTGCGCGAGAGGGTGACGGACGGGCCGCGGACGCCCTTCGCCACCCGGACGACGTACGTGCGCAGCCGCAGACCGTGCGTGTACTCCTCGCCCGGCACCTGCTCCTGCACCGGAAGGATGGCCTCCAGCTTGTCGTCCAGCTTGACGAGGACGTTCTTCGGGTCCTTGCCCTGCTGCACCACACCGGCGACGACATCGCCCTCGCGGCGGGCGTACTCGCCGAAGGTCACGTCGTTCTCGGCGTCCCGCAGCCGCTGCTGGATGACCTGGCGGGCGGTGCTCGCCGCGATCCGGCCGAAGTCCGACGGGGTGTCGTCGAAGTCCTTGGGCTCCTGGCCCTCCTCCAGGTCGGAGGGGTCCTCCTTCGCCCACACCGTCACGTGACCGGTGGCCCGGTTCAGCTCCACGCGCGCGTGGCGGCGGGCGTCGGGGGTGCGGTGGTACGCGATGAGGAGGGCCGACTCGATCGCCTCGACCAGCATCTCGAAGGAGATTTCCTTCTCCTGTGCCAAGCCCTTCAGGAGCTTCACGTCGATGTCCACGGCTACGCCTCCTCTTCCTTCTTGTCCTTGCGGTTGAACTCGATCTCGACACGCGCCTTGGCGATGTCGGCGAAAGCGACCCGGCGGGCGGTGGGCTTGCGCCCCTTCACGCCCGGTACCTCCATGTCGAGGCCGTCCTCGTCCACGGCCAGGATGCGGGCGACCAGGTCCCCGCCCTCGGCGAGCTGCAGCTTCACCAGGCGGCCGGTGGCGCGCACGTAGTGGCGGTGCTCGGTGAGGGGGCGCTCGGCGCCGGGGGAGCTGACCTCGAGGACGTACTCGCCGTCGCCCATCACGTCGGTCTCGTCGAGCTTCTCGGAGATCTCGCGGCTCAGCTCGGCGCAGACGTCCAGCTCCACGCCCTCGTCCGAGTCGACGACGATCCGCAGCAGCCCGCGGCGGCCGGCCCGGGACACCTCGATCTCTTCCAGATCCAGGTCCTTCGCGGCGACGAGCGGCTCCACGAGTCCGCGCAGCCTGTCGCTCTGGGTGGTGCTCATCCGGGTGACTCCTCGGCCGCGTGTGCTGTTGTGGGTTCGTCGCGTGTCAGACCAAAGGGTATCCGGTCCGGGAGGGTGTTGCCGTCCATCGCCCCGGGGCCCGCGGGTACGCTCGCCTGCGGTGATCTCGACGATCTTCGACGGCGGACGGCAGACGGGGAGAAGGCGTGACGACGACGGGCAGGCGCGCGCTCCTCGTGGCGGGCGCGGCGGCGGGCGCGGCCGCCCTGGCGGGCTGCACCTCCTCCCCCGGCGGGCGGCCCCGGCGGCCGAGCGCCACCGAGCGTGAGGCCGAACGGGTGGCGCGCGCCGAGGCGGCCCTGCGACTGCGGTCGGTGACCGCCGCGCGCGACCTGCTGGAACGTTACGACGCGACGCTCGCCGCCCACCCTGCCCTGGCCCCCCGGCTGACCCCGCTGCGGCGCGCGGTGGCGGCCCACGCGAAGGCCCTCGGCGAGGGCGGGACGCAGGCGGAGGCGGCGGGCGGGGACGGCGCGACGGCGGGCGGGGACGGCGCGACGGCGGGGCCCGACGGGGCCACCGGCTCCGCGACCACGACCGCCTCCGCGAAGCCCGCGGGGGCCACCGGCTCCGCAGCCGCGACCGTCTCCGCGAAGCCCACCGCCTCTCCCTCGCCCGTACGGGTGGCGGCCGATCCCCGGGCCGCCCTCCGGGAGCTCGCCGCCGCCGAGCGCGCGGCCTCCGACGGCCACTCCGCCGCCCTGCTCACGGCCCCGCCCGAGTACGCCCGGCTGCTCGCCTCCGTCGCGGCGGCCGGCGCCGCCCACGCCTACCTGCTGACCGAAGGAGCACGGGCATGAGCGCCCTCGACGCGACCCAGGCCGCGCTGGCCGCCGAACACGCCGCGGTGTACGGGTACGGGGTCGTCGGCGGCCGGATCGGCCCCGAGCGGCGGGCGGAGGCGACCGCCGCGTACGAGGCGCACCGGGCGCGGCGGGACGCGCTGCGCCGGACCGTGCGGGACCTCGGCGGGGCGCCGGTGGCGGCGGAGGCCGCGTACGAGCTGCCGTTCCGGGTCGCGGCCCCGGCCGACGCGGTGCGGCTCGCGGCGGTCCTGGAGGACCGGGTGGCCGGCGTGTACTCCGACCTCGTCCGGGCCACCGGGGGCCGGGCGCGCGCGGAGGCGGCCGCCGCGCTCCGCGAGGCCGCGGTACGCGCCGTCCGCTGGCGCGGCAGCGACGTAACCTTTCCTGGGCTCGCCGAGCGGGTGTAGTCCCCCCGACCGAGTCCCGCCCCGACCGAAGGAACAACGTACGCATGGGTTTCGAACCGCCGCAGCGACTGGTCAGGACGCTCGGTGAGACGTACGGGGACGCCGCGGCGGCCGAGTGGCTCGGGGAGCTGCCGGAGCTCGCCGGCCGGGCGCTCGACCGGGCCTCCCTGGACACCGAGCGGGTGATGGCCCCCGGCGGACGGAGCAGCCTGGTCGTGCTCGTCCGGCGCGCCGACGGCTCCCCCGCCGCGCTCAAGATCGCGCCGCCGTTCACCCGTCCGGACCTGGAGCGGGACGCGCTCGCGCACTGGAACGGCTGGGGCGCGGTCCAGCTCCTCGACGAGGCCGGGGAGGGCGCGCTCGTCCTCGAACGGCTCCACCCCGAGGTCTCGCTGCGCTCCCTGCCGGAGGCGAAGGCGCTCCTGGAGGCGGCGGGCACCGTGCGCAGGCTCTGGGTCGAGCCGCCTGCGGGGCACGGCTTCGAGACGGTGACGGAGCGGACGGCGGCGCAGGCCTCCGCCATGGAGCTCCACCGCGCCGACGCCGCCGCCGGGGAACTGACCGCGGCGGCGCTCACGGCCCGCGAGGAGCTGGTCGCCGCCGAAGCGGAGACGGTGCTGCTGCACGGGAACTTCCGGCAGGGCAAGGTCCTCGCCGGCGACCGGACGCCCTGGCTGGCCGTCGGCCCCGAGCCGCTGGTCGGCGAGCGGGCCTACGACCTCGCCCGGCTCGTACGGGACCGGGTCGAGGACCTGGTGGCCGCCTCCTCGGGGGCCTCGGCGGCCCGGCGGCGGGTCAACAAGCTGGCGGACTCCCTGGACCTGGACCGGGAGCGGCTGCGCGGCTGGAGCCTGTTCCGCGCGGTCGAGTCCGGGACGCGGGCGCTGGCGGCGGGGCGGCGGCAGGACGCCGAGCTGCTCCTCGAGTTCGCGAGCTGGCTCTAGGGGAATACCCTTTTTGTACTGTTCGGCTCGATCCAGGGGGCCGCGATGATGCAAGAGCTGGTGATGGCGGCGGCCGGCGCGGCCGCGGCGGCCGCGGTGTACGCGGGCGCGGCGGCGCGCGTGGTCAAGCAGTACGAGCGCGGCGTCGTCTTCCGCTTCGGCCGGCTGCGCGACGACATCCGCTCCCCCGGCTTCACGATGATCGTTCCGCTCGTCGACCGCCTGCACAAGGTGAACATGCAGATCGTCACCATGCCCGTGCCGGCGCAGGAGGGCATCACCCGCGACAACGTGACGGTACGGGTCGACGCGGTCGTCTACTTCAAGGTCGTCGACGCGGCCGACGCGCTGGTCCGCGTCGAGGACTACAAGTTCGCGGTCTCCCAGATGGCGCAGACCTCGCTCCGGTCCATCATCGGCAAGAGCGACCTCGACGACCTGCTGTCCAACCGGGAGAAGCTCAACCAGGGCCTCGAGCTGATGCTCGACAGCCCGGCGATGGGCTGGGGCGTCGCCATCGACCGCGTCGAGATCAAGGACGTCTCCCTGCCCGAGACGATGAAGCGCTCCATGGCCCGGCAGGCGGAGGCGGACCGGGAACGGCGGGCGCGCGTGATCAACGCGGACGCGGAGCTCCAGGCCTCGAAGAAGCTGGCCGAGGCGGCGGGCGTGATGTCCGACCAGCCGGCGGCGCTGCAGCTGCGGCTGCTGCAGACGGTGATGGCGGTGTCCGCGGAGAAGAACTCGACGCTGGTCCTGCCGATTCCGGTGGAACTGCTGCGGTTCCTGGAACGGGCGACGCCGGAGGCCGCGCCGGAGACGGGACAGGCTTCGCCGGTGCCGCCGGGGTCGTCCGCTCCGCTGCCGCCGGTGTCGCCGGGGTCGTCTGCTCCGGTGCCGCCGTTGAGCGAGGCGTATCTGAGGGGGCGGGCGGCGGCGGAGGAGGCGGTCGAGGACCTGACGGGCTCCTCGGTGGAACCCACCCACAGAGACCCCGACCCCTGACACCCCCCGGGCCCGCCGCCCCCTGCGGGCGGCGCCCACTGGTGCCTGCCCCGTCCCCGCTGCGGGCACGCGCCCGCCGGGGCGGTGCCCCCGCTGTGGGCAGCCGTTCCGCTGGGACGGCGCCCATCCGCCGCTGCGAGCGGTCGCCCCGCCGGCGCGGTGCCCGCCCCCGCGCCCCCGTTGTGGGCGGGCCCACCGGGGCGGTGCCCCGCCCACCCCCGTTGTGGGCAATCGTTCCGCTGGGGCGGAACGGGTGGGCACAACGGACCCGCGCCCTGCCGGCGCCCGAGGCTGTGGTGCCTGAACCCGCACCCCTTGGTGCACCCGGCTCGTGGTGCGGGTTCAGGCGCGGAACGCGGAGGCGCCGCTTAAGGGCGCCGTCCCGTGTGCCCACCCGTCCCGCCCCAGCGGGACGATTGCCCACACGGGCAGGGCGGACCGCCCGCCAGGGCGCGGGTCCCCCAGGGCGGGGGCGCCGTCCCGGCAGGCGCGGGCTCGCGCGGGCCCGGGGCGCCGTCCCGCAGGGCGCCCCCCGCGGCATGGCGGGGGCGTCCGGCGGGGTGGGTGTCAGGGCGTGAGGCGGGTGAGGGCCTCGGCGATCGTCAGTTCCTCGCGCTCCCCCGTGCGGCGGTCCTTGAGCTCCACCACGCCCTCGCCCGCCCGGCGCCCCGCCACCAGGATCTTCGGGACGCCCATGAGCTCCGCGTCGGTGAACTTGACGCCCGGCGAGACGCCCGCGCGGTCGTCGACCAGGACGCGGAGGCCGGCCGCGGAGAGCTTCTCCGAGACCTCCAGGGCCAGTTCCGTCTGGAGCGCCTTGCCCGCCGCCACCACGTGGACGTCGGCGGGGGCGACCTCGGCCGGCCAGCACAGGCCCTTCTCGTCGGCGGTCTGCTCGGCGAGGGCCGCGACCGCGCGGGAGACGCCGATGCCGTACGAGCCCATGGTCACGCGGACCGGCTTGCCGTTCTGGCCGAGGACGTCGAGCTTGAGGGCGTCGGCGTACTTGCGGCCCAGCTGGAAGATGTGGCCGATCTCGATGGCACGGTCCAGCTTGAGGCCGGTGCCGCACTTGGGGCACGGGTCGCCCTCCTGGACGACGACGACGTCGACGTACTCGGAGACCTCGAAGTCACGGCCCGCGACGACGTTCTTCGTGTGCGTGCCCTCCTTGTTGGCACCCGTGATCCACGCGGTGCCGGGCGCCACGCGCGGGTCGGCGATGTAGGTGACCTTCTCCAGGCCCTGGGGGCCGACGTAGCCGCGGACGAGGTCGGTGCGCTGCGCGAAGTCCTCCTCGGTCACCAGCTCGACCGTGGCCGTCGGGCCGAAGTGCTCCTCGACCTTGTCCATGTCGACCTCGCGGTCGCCGGGGACGCCGATCGCGACGATCTCGCCGTCGACCTTCACGAGGAGGTTCTTCAGGGTGGCGGAGGCCGGCACGCCGAGGGAGGCCGCGAGGGTCTCGATCGTCGGGGTGTCGGGGGTGGGGATGTCCTCGGCGGCGGGGACGGCCGAGCCGTCGACCGGCTTCACCGTCTGGTACACCGCTTCGGTGTTGGCCGCGAAGTCGCAGTTCGGGCAGTCGGCGAAGGTGTCCTCGCCGGCCTCGGCGGGGGCGAGGAACTCCTCGGACTTCGAGCCGCCCATGGCGCCGGCGGTGGCGGCCACGATGCGGTAGTCGAGGCCGAGGCGCTCGAAGACGCGCTGGTAGGCCTGGCGGTGCAGGGCGTAGGACTGCGCGAGGCCCTCGTCCTCGGTGTCGAAGGAGTAGGAGTCCTTCATGAGGAACTCGCGGCCGCGCAGGATGCCGGCGCGGGGGCGGGCCTCGTCGCGGAACTTGTTCTGGATCTGGTACAGGATGACCGGCAGGTCCTTGTAGGACGAGCACTGGTCCTTGACCAGGAGGGTGAAGATCTCCTCGTGGGTGGGGCCGAGGAGGTAGTCGCCGCCCTTGCGGTCCTGGAGGCGGAAGAGCTCGGCGCCGTACTCGTCCCAGCGGCCGGTGGCCTCGTAGGGCTCTCGGGGCAGCAGCGCGGGCAGGGAGACCTCCTGGGCGCCGATGGCGTCCATCTCCTCGCGGACGATGCGCTCGATGTTGGAGAGGACCTTCTTGCCCAGGGGCAGCCAGCTCCAGATGCCGGCGGCGGTGCGGCGGACGTAGCCGGCGCGGACGAGGAGCTTGTGGCTGAGGACCTCGGCGTCCGCCGGGTCGTCGCGCAGCGTCTTCGCCATCAACTGGGACATGCGCTGGACCGGTGCGTTGGCCATGGTTCTCGTACTCCTGAAGGGACGGACAGTGATGGCCCCGAGGTTAGCCGGGCCGCCCCTGGCAGGTGAAATCAGTTCCGGCGCCTGAGCGGCAGCGGGGCGCCCATGACGGCGTAGGGGCGGGGGGCGCTCGGGAAGTGGACCTGGCGGGCGAGGTCGACGTAGCCGAGGGCCCGGTAGAGGCCGCGGGCGGGGCTCTCGGTGTCGATCGCGGAGAGGATGGAGCGCGGTTCGGCGGCGGTGTCGGTGATGGTGGTGATCAGCGCGCGGCCGACGCCCCGACCCTGGAAGTCGGGGTGCACGTGGAGTTCGGTGATGACGAAGGAGTCGTCGAGCCAGTCGGCGGTGCCGGTGGCCCGCAGGTACGTCTCGACGACGGTGGACCACCAGTGGGCGCGGTCGTTGGGCATCCCGTACACGAAGCCGACGAGCCGTCCGTCGGGGGTGGTGGCCCCGTAGGCGCGGGCGCCGGGGCAGAGGAGGTGGCGCAGCACGATGTGGCGGCGTACGGCGACCTCGCCCGCGTCCAGGCCGAAGGCGACGGCCTGCACGGCGAGGGCCTCGTCCACCCGGGCGGCGAGATTGACCGGACCGATCTCGATCTCTGCGTCATCCATGCGGCGCACCCTACAAGCGCCCGCCCGTCTCGGGACAGCGCGTCAGAACAGGACGCTCATGAAGGCGCCGGTCTCGCGGAAGCCGACGCGGCGGTACGCGGCCCTCGCCGGGGTGTTGTAGTCGTTGACGTACAGGCTGACGACGGGGGCGACGTCGGCGAGGGCGTACCGGAGGACGGCGGCCATGCCCGTCTCGGAGAGGCCCTTGCCGCGGTGTTCGGGGGCGACCCAGACGCCCTGGATCTGGCAGGCCTGGCGGGTGGCGGCGCCGATCTCGGCCTTGAAGACGACCTTGCCGTCCTCGATGCGGGCGAAGGAGCGGCCGGAGCCGACGAGTTCGGCGACGCGGGCCTGGTAGAGCAGTCCGCCGTCGTTGGCGAGCGGGGAGACGCCGACCTCCTCGGTGAACATGGCCACGCAGGCGGGCATGATCACCTCCATCTCGTCCTTGCGGACGCGGCGGACCAGCGGATCGGGCGCGACCGTGGCGGAGGGTTCCTCGGCGACCATCAGCGGCTGGTGGGCCCTGACGTCCCTGGCGGGGCCCCAGCTGGGCTCCAGGAGCCGCCACAGCTCGCCGGTGGCCTCGGCGGGGCCGACGATCGAGGAGCAGCGGCGGCCGATCCGGCGGGCCCGGTCGGCGAAGGCGCGGACGGCCTGGGGGGTGGCGCAGATGGGGACCAGGTTGGCGCCGGAGTAGCAGAGCGAGCGCAGTCTGCCCTCGGTGTACCAGCCCCACATCTCGCCGCCGAGGCGCCAGGGGTCGAGCCCGGCGACCTGGACGCGGGCGGTCACGAAGGCGTTCTCGACGGGGGCGCTCTCCAGGACGGCGAGGGCGGCGCCGAGGTCGGCGGGTTCGAGGACCCGAGTGGTGTTCTCTGTCAGCACGAGGGGGCCTCACGGGACGGATCTGCTGGTCTCCGCACTGTACCCCTGCGCCCTGTGGCGGGGCCCGTCATGCCCGTGAAGCCCCTCCGCCGGGTGGGGCGGAGGGGCTTCGCGTCTGCTGTCGGGAGGGTCAGCCGGCGATGGCGACCGTCGGCTCGCCGCTGGCGACGCCGTCCTTCTCCATCTGCTCGGCGATCTTGAGGGCCTCTTCGATGAGGGTCTCGACGATCTTCGACTCGGGGACGGTCTTGATGACCTCGCCCTTGACGAAGATCTGGCCCTTGCCGTTGCCGGAGGCGACGCCGAGGTCGGCCTCGCGGGCCTCGCCGGGGCCGTTGACGACGCAGCCCATGACGGCGACGCGCAGCGGGACGGTCATGCCGTCGAGGCCGGCGGTGACCTCCTCGGCGAGCTTGTAGACGTCGACCTGGGCGCGGCCGCAGGACGGGCAGGAGACGATCTCCAGGCGGCGCTGGCGCAGGTTGAGCGACTCCAGGATCTGGATGCCGACCTTGATCTCCTCGGCCGGCGGCGCGGAGAGCGAGACGCGGATGGTGTCGCCGATGCCCTGGGAGAGCAGGGCGCCGAAGGCGACGGCCGACTTGATGGTGCCCTGGAAGGCCGGGCCCGCCTCGGTGACGCCGAGGTGCAGCGGGTAGTCGCACTGGGCGGCGAGCTGGCGGTAGGCCTCGACCATGACGACCGGGTCGTTGTGCTTGACCGAGATCTTGATGTCGCGGAAGTCGTGCTCCTCGAAGAGGGAGGCCTCCCAGAGGGCGGACTCGACGAGCGCCTCGGGGGTGGCCTTGCCGTACTTCTTCAGGAGGCGGGCGTCGAGCGAACCGGCGTTGACGCCGATGCGGATCGGGGTGCCCGCGTCCTTCGCGGCCCTGGCGATCTCCTTGACCTTGTCGTCGAACTGCTTGATGTTGCCCGGGTTGACGCGGACGGCGGCGCAGCCGGCGTCGATCGCGGCGAAGACGTACTTCGGCTGGAAGTGGATGTCGGCGATGACCGGGATGGAGGACTTCCGGGCGATCACGGCGAGCGCGTCGGCGTCGTCCTGGGTGGGGCAGGCCACGCGGACGATCTGGCAGCCGGAGGCGGTCAGCTCGGCGATCTGCTGGAGCGTGGCGCCGATGTCGGAGGTGCGGGTCGTCGTCATCGACTGGACGGAGACGGGAGCGTCACCGCCGACGGCCACGCTGCCGACCTGGATCTGGCGGCTCTTGCGCCGCTCGGCGAGCCGGGTCGGAACGGTCGGGATACCGAGAGAAATCGCGGTCATCTGAAGTGCAACCTCAAGGTTGTGCGTCGGCGGGCTCAGGGTTCCGAGGTTACCGCCCCGGGGGCGGGGGGCCGGACACCACCGGGTGCGGCCCCCCTGGGTGCTACGTCAGTTTCACCGGATTGACGATGTCGGCGGCGAGGACGAGCAGCGTGAAGCAGACGAAGACGCCGGCCACCACGTAGGCGGCGGGCATCAGCTTGGCCACGTCGAACGGGCCGGGGTCGGGGCGCTTGAAGATCCGGGCCGCGTGGCGGCGGACGGACTCCCACAGGGCGCCCGCGATGTGACCGCCGTCGAGCGGCAGCAGCGGGAGCATGTTGAACAGGAACAGCGAGACGTTGAAGTACACGAGCAGGCTCATGAAGTTGACGAGGATCGTCGTCTTCGGGGCCTCGACGGTCATCAGTTCGCCGGTGATGCGGGCGGCGCCCAGGACGCCGACGGGCGAGTCCTCGGCGCGCTTGCCGTCGCCGAAGGTGGCGTCCCAGAGGCCGGGGATCTTGCCGGGCAGGGCGATGACCGAGTGGACGCCGTTCTCGACGAGGTCGGTCATGCGCTCGGTGGTCTCGCCGAAGCTGAGCGGGGCGACCTCGGACTTCGGCTGGAAGCCGAGGTAGCCGGCGTCGACGTACCGGACCGGCCGGACGACGTTGCCGTGGGAGTCCTTCTTCTCGACCTTGTTGGTGACCAGGTTCGGGTGGAGGTCGACGCGCTGTCCGTCCCGCTCGATGGTCAGGGTGGCCGGGCCGATGGTGGAGCGGATGCTGTCGGAGAGGGCGTCCCAGTCGGCCACCGCCTTCCCGTTCAGGGCGAGGATCTTGTCCCCGTTCCTGAGGCCGGCCGCGAACGCCGGGGAGACGGGGTCCCCCGCCGCGCACTTCTGCCGCTTGTCGCTGAGCTTGATGACGCACTTCTGGACGCCCGCGACCTCGGTCGTCGGCCCCTGGACGCCCAGCGTCATCATCGAGCCGAAGAACAGCACCGCCGCCAGGACCAGGTTCATGAACGGTCCGGCGAACATCACGATCACGCGCTTCCACGGCTTGCGCGTGTAGAACAGCCGCGTCTCGTCGCCCGGCTGGATCTCCTCGTACGAGGCCTCGCGGGCGTCCTCGATCATCGAGCGCCAGGGCGAGGTGGAGCGGGCCTCGATCCTGCCGTCCTTGCCCGGCGGGAACATGCCGATCATGCGGATGTAGCCGCCGGCCGGGATGGCCTTGATGCCGTACTCGGTCTCGCCGCGCTTCCTCGACCAGATCGTGGGGCCGAAGCCGACCATGTACTGCGGCACGCGGATGCCGAAGAGCTTGGCCGTGGAGAGGTGGCCGAGCTCGTGCCACGCGATGGAGACGAGGAGGCCGAGGGCGAACAGCACGATGCCCAGGGCGTACAGGAGCATTTCGGTCATGCGCGGGCCTCCGCTGTTGCCTTCGCTGCGAGCTCTCGGGCCCGGGCCCGTGCCCAGGTCTCCGCTTCGAGGACGTCCGGGACGGTCAGCGAGGTTCCCCGGGCGGGGGTGCCGTGCTCCGTGACGACCGCAGTGACCGTATCCATGATTCCGTTGAACGGCAGCCGTCCGGCGAGAAACGCCTCGACGCACTCCTCGTTCGCGGCGTTGAAGACGGCGGGGGCGGTGCCGCCCAGCTCGCCCACGTGCCGGGCCAGGCCGACGGACGGGAAGGCCTCGGTGTCGAGCGGGAAGAACTCCCAGGTGGAGGCCTTGGACCAGTCGAAGGCGGGGGCCGCGTCCGGGACCCGCTCGGGCCAGCCGATGCCGATGGCGATCGGGCCGCGCATGTCCGGCGGGGTGGCCTGGGCGAGCGTGGAGCCGTCCGTGAACTCGACCATCGAGTGGACGTACGACTGCGGGTGGACGACGACCTCGATGCGGTCGAACGGGATGTCGTAGAGCAGGTGGGCCTCGATGACCTCCAGGCCCTTGTTCACCAGGGTCGCGCTGTTGACCGTGATCACCGGGCCCATGGCCCAGGTGGGGTGGGCGAGCGCGTCCTCGCGGGTGACGTGGGCCAGCTGCTCGCGCGTACGACCGCGGAAGGGGCCGCCGGAGGCCGTGACGACCAGCTTGCGGACGTCGGCGCGGGTGCCGGCGGCGAGGGCCTGGAAGAGGGCCGCGTGCTCGGAGTCGACCGGGATGATCTGGCCCGGCTTGGCGAGCGCCTTCACCAGGGGGCCGCCGACGATCAGCGACTCCTTGTTGGCGAGGGCGAGGGTGCGGCCCGCTTCGAGGGCGGCGAGGGTCGGCGCGAGGCCGATGGAGCCGGTGATGCCGTTGAGGACGGTGTGGCACGGCGACGCGGCCAGCTGCGTGGCGGCGTCCGGCCCCGCGAGCAGCTCGGGCAGCGGCTCGGAGCCGTACAGCGCCTTCAGGGCCGTGCGCAGCTCCTCGACCGCGTCCTCGCGGGCGACCGCGACCGCCCGGACCCCCAGCCGGTGCGCCTGCTCGGCGAGCAGCCCGATCCGGCCGCCGGAGGCGGCCAGGGCGGTGACCCGGAAACGGTCGGGGTTGCGCAGCACCAGATCGATGGCCTGCGTGCCGATGGACCCGGTCGAGCCGAGGACGACGATGTCCCGGCGGCCTTCGGACACGTCGAAGGCGATGTGCGGGTCGGCGAGAGGAGAGGGGCGGTCGCTCATGCCCCCCATTCTTGCCGCAAAGACCGCGCGGCCTTCACGGGGTACGGACGAACGCGTCGAAGACGCGGTGGAAGTCGGGGAAGGTCTTCTTCACGCAGCCGGGGTCGTCGAAGGTGATCCCGGGGGTGCGCAGCGCGGTGACCGCGAAGGACATGACGATCCGGTGGTCGCCGTGGGTGGCGATCTCCACGGGCCCGGCGGGGGTGCCGGGGCGGATCTCGATCCAGTCGGGGCCGGTGGCGACGGTGACGCCGAGGCGGCGGAGGTTCTCGGCGCAGGCGTCGAGCCGGTCGCACTCCTTGACCCGGGTGTTGGCGACGTCCTCGATGCGGACGGGCCCGTCGGCGAACGGCGCGATCGCGGCGAGGGTCGGCATCGTGTCCGAGATGTCCCGCATGTTGACGGTGAGGCCGCGCAGGGTGCCGGTGGAGCGGACGGTGGTGGCGGAGTCGGTGACCTCGACGTCGGCGCCCATGCGGCGCAGCACGTCGACGAAGGCCAGATCGCCCTGGAGGGCGCCGGTCCCGAGGCCGGGGACGGTGACGGAACGGCCCGGCTGGAGGGCGGCGGCGGCGAAGAAGTAACTGGCCGTGGAGGCGTCGGGCTCGATGCCGTACGTCCGCGCGCGGTAGCCGGTGGGGGCGACGCGGTACGTCCGCCCCTCCCGGCGGACCTCCGCGCCGAAGGCCCGCATCATCTCCAGGGTGATCTCGACGTACGGCTCCGAGACCAGGTCCGTGACGGTGACGTCGAGGCCCTCGGCCGTGAGCGGGCCCAGCATGAGCAGGGCGGTCAGGTACTGGGAGGACTGCCCGGCGTCCAGGGTGAGCGCCCCGCCCTTGACCCCGGCGGCATGGACGTCGAGCGGATGGTGGCCGTCCTTCTCGCCGTGCCGGAGGTCGACGCCGAGGTCGCGCAGGGCGGTGCTGAGCGGGCCGAGGGGGCGGCGGCGCATCTGCGCGGAGGCGTCGAAGCGGTACGTGCCGTGGCCCGCGGCGGCGAGGGTCGGCAGGAAGCGGGCGGTGGTCGCCCCGTCCCGGCAGTACACGTCGGCCTCTGCCGCGCCCGGCCCGGCGGGGCGGCCCTCGATGTGCCAGGCGCCGGGCTCGCGGCGGACGCCGTAGCCGAGGGCGGTGAGGCCCTCCGCGAAACCCTCGGTGTCGTCGGAGACGAGCGGGCGCAGGAGGGTGGTGGTGCCCTCCGCGGCGGCGGCGAGGAAGAGCGCGCGGGCGGTGACGGACTTGGAGCCGGGGATGTCGATGACGGTCACGGGGCCATCCTGCCGCGCGCCCCGCCACCCCTGCGGGCCGGTCCGCCACGTGGACCTCGCACCCGCCGGGACGACACCCCTGCCCCACGCGAGCCCACACCCTGCGGGGCGACGCCCCTGCCGCTTCCTCGTGCGGGGCCCGCGCCCTGCGGGGCGGCGCCCCTCCCGCACCCCCGTGTGGGGCCCGCGCCCGCTGGGACGATTGCCCACCCGCCGTGTGCCCGCGCCCGTGCTGGGCGTTGCCCCCTGCCCGTGCGGGGCCCGCGCCCGCCTGGGCGGTTCCCACCCGCCGTGTGGGCAATCGTCCCGCTGGGGCGGGACGGGTGGGCACACGGGACGGCGCCCATCAGCGGCGCCTCCGCGTCCCGCGCCCTGACCCGCACCACTGGTGCGCTGTGCACGGGGTGCGGGTCCAGGCACAGGAGCCTCGGGCGCCGGCAGGGCGCGGGTCCGTTGTGCCCACCCGTTCCGCCCCAGCGGAACGACTGCCCACAACGGGGGGGCGCGAGGGGTGGGCACCGTCCTGCGGCGGGTGCCCACAACGGGGGCGCAGGGGTGGGCGCCGCCCGGCGAGTGGGCGCCGTTCGGCGGGTGGACGCCCGCAACGGGACCCGAGGTAGGGCGGGTTACAGCAAGCGGTCGACCAGGCCGTCGACGTAGTCCGGGGTGAGCGGGCCCATGCCGAACAGGACGCGGATGTACATCGGGGCCAGGACGTGGTCCAGCACGTCGAGCGCGTCGGGCGCGGCCTCGCCGCGTTCGCGGGCGCGGTCGAGCATGGACTGCAGTTGCCGGGTGCGTTCGGCGCGGAGGTCGGCACCGGCCCGCAGCCCCTGCCGGCCGCTGCTCGACAGGGCGAGGGCCAGGTGCAGCACCGCCGGACCGTCGGGCCCGGTGATCTCGCGGGCCACCTGGGCCGCGTACGTGCGCAGGTCGCCGGCGATGCTCCCGGTGTCGGGCATCGGCGACCGCGCGTTGAGACGGGTGAGCGCCACGTCGGTGAGCAGGGTCTCCAGGTTGCCCCACCGGCGGTAGATGCTGCTGTCGGCCACGCCCGCGCGGGCCGCGACCTCGCGGACGGTGAAGTTGCCGTAGCCGCGCTCGCGGATCAGGTCGGTGACGGCCTGGTGCACCTCCGCGCCGACGCGGGCGCTGCGCCCGCCGGGCCGCCGGGCCGGCTGTCGTTCGTTCATGCCCCCACCTTAACGCAGTCAGGACTTGCGTTTACGCGGCGACCCTCCCTACAGTCACCTAACGCAGTCGCTCACTGCGTTAGTGCGCGACCCACGACTGAACCGAGAGGAATCCCCATGGCTGCACCCCACGCGGCCTCAGGCGGTCGATCGAACCGGGCCGTGCTGCTCGCGGTGACCTGCCTGGGCCAGTTCATGGTCCTGCTCGACAACACGATCGTCGGAGCGGCGCTGCCCGACATGCAGCAGCGGCTGCACACCGGGTTGACCGGTCTGCAGTGGATCGTCGACGCGTACGTCCTGCTGGTCGCCATGCTGCTGCTGTCCGGCGGCGTCTTCGCCGACCGGTTCGGCCGCAAGCGGGTGTACCTGACCGGAGTGGTGGTGTTCACCGCCGCGTCGGTGCTGTGCAGCCTCGCGCCCTCGCTCGGCTGGCTGGTCGCCGGCCGGGTGCTGCAGGGCGTCGGGGCCGCGGCGCTGAGCCCCGCCTCGCTGGCCCTGCTCACCGCCGCCCATCCCGTGCCGCAGGAACGGATCAAGGCGATCGGGCTGTGGGCCGGATTCAGCGGAATCGGTCTGGCCGCGGGCCCCGTGGCCGGCGGCGTGCTGACGGACGCCTTCGGCTGGCCCGCCATCTTCCTGGTCAACCTGCCCATCGGCGCGGTCCTGCTGCTGGCCGGTCTGCGCGGCCTCGAAGAGACCCGCAATCCGAGCGCCCCCGCGATCGACGTCCCCGGCACGGTGCTGTCCGTCCTCGGCGTGGGCGTGCTCACGTACGGGCTGATCGAGGGTGGCGCCCGCGGCTGGACCTCGCCGGTGATCCTGGGCAGCTTCACCGCCGCGGCGGTCCTCCTCGCCGCCTTCGTCGCCGTCGAAGCACGCCGCTCCGCACCGATGCTGCCGCCGCGGCTGTTCCGGCAGCGGCTCTTCACCGTGTCCAACACCACCATGACCGTGGTGGGGTTCGCCCTCATGGGGTCGTCGTTCTTCTTCTCCCAGTTCTTCGTGTACGTCCAGGGCAGCTCGATCCTGCGCGCCGGCCTGCAGACCCTGCCGATGTCCCTCGCCATGGTGGCCGTCAGCCCGTACGCGGGCCGGCTCGCCGCCCGGTACGGCTTCCGCGTCGTGGTCACCGCCGGCCTGGCCCTGGCCGGCCCGGGGCTCCTGGCGCTCGGCACGGTGCACGCCGACACCGGTTACGGGAACGTGTGGTGGCGGCTGGCGGTCGTCGGCACCGGCTTCGCCCTGACCCTGTCCCCGCTGACGGGGGCCGCCGTCCAGGCGGTCGGACCGCAGGAAGGCGGTCTCGCCTCCGGCATCAGCAGCACCACCCGGCAGATCGGCGCGGTGCTGGGCGTGGCGGTGCTCGGAGCCGTCGTCCGCACCCGGCAGTCCGGCGGCGCCTCCTTCGAGGCCGGCCTCGACAGCGCCTTCCTCGTGGCCGGTGCCCTCACCCTGGTCACCGCCGTGTTCACCGGCCTGGGGCTGGCGGGGCCCAAGCCCGCGCAGTCCGAGCCCGCGCAGTCCAGGCCCGCGAAGCCCGAGCCCGCGAAGCCCAGGCCGGCGGAAGACCCCGCGGCCCCGCGGCGCTCCACCGCCCCAGCGGCGGTCCCCGCCGCGAACGAGGCGCCCGCGAACGGCCGTTGACACCCCGCCGGAGGCGCGTGACGGACCGGTCAGGGGAGGCGGCGGTGGACGTTCTCCTCCTGGGACGGGCCCGGGGGCGTGTCCGCGATCCAGGGGCCCGAGCCGCTCGGGTCGATGACGCCCTCCTCCAGCCAGACGTACCGTCCCCCGAGGACCGCGTCGACGATCCGCCGGTCGAGGTCGTCCGTGTTGGACCAGAGGCGGGTGAAGAGTTCCTCGACGCGGAGGCGGGCCTGCCGGCAGAAGGCGTCGGCGAGTTGGCGGGCCTCGTGGCCGTGGTCGGTGGTGGTGCGGAGGAGTTCCGCGCGGACGCACGCCGCGCTCATCGCGAAGAGTTCCGCGCCGATGTCGACGATCCGTCCGAGGAAGGCCTGCTTGAGCTCCATGCGGCCCTGCCAGCGGGACATCGCGTAGAAGGTGGACCGGGCGAGCTTGCGGGAGGTCCGCTCGACGTACCGGAGGTGGCCCGCGAGGGCGCCGAACTCTCCGTACGAACCGGGGAGCTGCCCCGGGCCGGTGACCAGTCCCGGGAACCAGCGGGCGTAGAAGCCGCCCGCCCGGGCGCCGGCCCTCGCCTTGTCGGCGAGGGACTTGTCGGGGTCGATGAGGTCGCCGGCGACGGACAGGTGCGCGTCGACGGCCTCGCGGGCGATCAGCAGGTGCATGATCTCGGTCGAGCCCTCGAAGATGCGGTTGATGCGGAGGTCGCGGAGCAACTGCTCGGCAGGTACGGCCCGTTCGCCGCGGGCGGCCAGGGAGTCGGCGGTCTCGTAGCCGCGGCCGCCCCGGATCTGGACGAGTTCGTCGGCGATGAGCCAGGCCTTCTCGGAGCCGTACAGCTTGGCGAGGGCGGCCTCGATGCGGATGTCGTTGCGGTCCTCGTCGGCCATCTGGGAGGCGAGGTCGACGACGGCCTCCAGGGCGAAGGCGGTGGCCGCGATGAAGGAGATCTTGGTCGAGACGGCTTCGTGGCGGCCGATCGGCCTGCCCCACTGCTCGCGCTCCCCGGACCATTCGCGGGCGATCTTCAGACACCATTTGGCGGCGCCCGCGCAGGCCGCGGGGAGGGAGAGCCGACCGGTGTTGAGGGTGGTGAGGGCGATCTTGAGGCCGGCGCCCTCGGGGCCGATGCGGTTGCCCGCGGGGACGCGGACGCGGTGGAAGCGGGTGACGCCGTTCTCCAGGCCGCGCAGGCCCATGAAGGCGTTGCGGTGCTCGACGGTGATGCCGGGCGCGTCGGCCTCGACGACGAAGGCGGTGATGCCGCCGGGGTGTCCCGCGGAGGCGGGGACGCGGGCCATGACGACGAGGAGGTCGGCGACGACGCCGTTGGTGGTCCACAGCTTCACGCCGTCGAGGACGTATGCGTCCCCGTCGGGCACGGCGGTGGTGGCGAGGCGGGCCGGGTCGGAGCCGACATCGGGCTCGGTGAGCAGGAAGGCGGAGAGGTCGGTGCGGGCGAGCCGGGGCAGGAAGGCGTCCTTCTGCTCCCGGGTGCCGAAGAGTTTCAGCGGCTGCGGTACGCCGATCGACTGATGCGCGGAGAGCAGGGCGCCGACGGCGGGGCTGGCGGAGCCGACGAGGGCGAGGGCGCGGTTGTAGTACAGCTGGGTGAGTCCGAGCCCGCCGTACTTCGGGTCGATCTTCATCCCGAGGGCGCCGATCTCCTTGAGTCCGGTGATCGTCTCGTCGGGGATGCGGGCCTCGCGTTCGATGCGGGCTCCGTCGATCCGGTTCTCGCAGAAGTCGCGGAGGACGGCGAGGAAGGCCTCGCCGCGCCGTACGTCCTCGGCGGCGGGGAGCGGATGCGGGTGGACGAGGTCGAGGCGGAACCGGCCGAGGAACAGCTCCTTCGCGAAGCTGGGCCTGTGCCAGTCCCGCTCGCGCGCGGCCTCGGCGACCTGCCGGGCCTCGCGCTCGGTGACCTTGGGCCGCTGCGTGGGTGCGGACATGGACGCCTCCTTGGGCTCCTGTCCGTCGTACCCGATACCGGCGGGTCCGGAAAGAGGAGGCGATCCTTCCGGGTATGTCCTCCTGGTGAGACGCTCCGCCCGTACGGGACGGCCGCGCGTAGGGTCCGCGGCATGTCTCAGCCGATCAAGCTCATCGTCCTCGTCGCCACGCTGCCCGGCCGGGGCGCGGAACAGATCGCCTCCTTCGAGGCGCTCGCGCCCCTGGTGCGGGCGGAGGACGGCTGTCTGCAGTACGACCTCCACCGGGTGGCCGACGATCCCGACCGCTTCGCCCTGATCGAGCGCTGGGCCTCGGCCGAGGCGCTCGCGGCGCACGACGCCGCCCCGCACATGGTCGCGGCCGGCGCGGCGAACAAGGCGTTCCGCGCGGGGCCCGCCGAGGTGATCCGCCTCGTGGACGCCCCCGTCGCGTGAGGAACACCGTGAGGAACGTGAAGACACCGCGAGGAACGGGAAGAAAGGCGGTCCGAGCCCCCGCACAGTGGGCTCGGACCGCCTGATCCGGGTGGGGCGTACCCCTTGGAGGGCCCCTTAGAGGGCGAGGCCCGTCAGGACGAGCACGCGCTCGTAGGTGTAGTCGTCCATCGCGTACTTGACGCCCTCGCGGCCGACGCCGGAGCGCTTGGCACCGCCGTACGGCATCTGGTCGGCGCGGTACGAGGGGACGTCGCCGACGATCACGCCGCCGACCTCCAGGGCGCGGTGGGCGCGGAAGGCGGTCTGCAGGTCGTGGGTGAAGACACCGGCCTGGAGGCCGAAGTCCGAGTCGTTGACCGCGGCGAAGGCCTCGGCCTCGCCGTCGACCTTGGCGATGGTCAGGACCGGGCCGAAGACCTCGGCGCGGGCCAGGGTGACGTCGGCCGGGAGGTCGGTGAGGACGGTCGGGGCGTAGGTCGCGCCCTCGCGCTTGCCACCGGCGAGGAGCTTGGCGCCGGCCGCGACGGCCTCGTCGACCCAGGACTCGACGCGCTGGGCGGCGGCCTCGTCGACGAGCGGGCCGACGTCGGTGGCGTCGTCCGCCGGGTCGCCGGTGACCTGCGCCTCGACGGCGGCGACGATCTTCGGCACCAGGCGGTCGTAGACCGAGACGTCGGCGATCACGCGCTGCACGGAGATGCAGGACTGGCCGCCCTGGTAGTTGGAGAAGGTCGCGATGCGGCTCGCGGCCCAGTCCAGGTCGGCCTCGGAGGACCAGTCGGGCAGGACGACGGCCGCGGCGTTGCCGCCGAGCTCCAGGGTGCAGTGCTTGTGCGGCACCGACTGCTGGATGGCGTAGCCGACCTTGTCGGAGCCGGTGAAGGAGATGACCGGGAGGCGCTCGTCCTGGACGAGGGCGGGCATGCGGTCGTTCGGCACGGTCAGGATCGACCAGGAGCCGGCCGGCAGGTCGGTCTCGGCCAGGATCTCGCCCAGGATCAGGGAGGAGATCGGGGTCGACGGGGCCGGCTTGAGGATGATGGGGGCGCCGACGGCGATGGCCGGGGCGACCTTGTGGGCGCTGAGGTTCAGCGGGAAGTTGAACGGCGCGATGCCGAGGACGACGCCCTTGGGGATGCGGCGGGTGAGGGCGAGGCGGCCCGCGCCGCCGGCCTCGGTGTCCAGGCGCTGGGCCTCGCCGGCGTTCCAGCGGCGGGCCTCCTCGGCGGCGAAACGGAAGACGGAGACGGCGCGGCCGACCTCGCCGCGGGCCCACTTGATGGGCTTGCCGTTCTCGGCGGAGATCAGCTGGGCGATCTCCTCGGTGCGCTCGGCGAGCCGCTTCGACACGTGGTCGAGGGCGGCGGCGCGGACGTGCGCAGGGGTCGCGGCGAACTCGTCGACGACGGCGTGCGCGGCGGCGACGGCCTCCTCGACCTGGGCCTCGGTGGGCACGCTGACCTTGCCGACCAGACGTCCGTCGTACGAGTTCGTGACGTCGAAGGTGGCGTCGCCGGTGGCCTCGCGGCCGGCGAGCCAGAAGGCGTGGGTGGTCGTCATTGCGTCCCGGCCCTTTCCGTTTCGGGGTGCGAGCGGTTGCTCTGGTGACACCGTAGGGCCGGGACGGCGGGCGCGGGCTTGTCCGGTATGGAGTAGTGGGGGTGGCGGCTCTGTCCGCTTCGGCCGAAGCGGGGTCGCCCGCGTCCGCTCCGACGGCGTCACCAGCGTTCGTACGCCGAGAGGGGCCGCTCGCCGCTGCCCCAGCGCACGGCGATGACTCCGTCCTCGTACGTGAACATGTCCCCGACCTCGGTCGCGTAGCCGGCCACGTGGTCGCGGAAGGCGCGGTCGTCCTCCTCGTCGCCGGTGGCGGCGTCGAAGACGTGGAGGCGGTCGCCGTATTTCCAGTCGAAGGCGAGGGTCGTCACCCGGCCGTCCGTCACGTCGATCTCGTCGAGGTCGGCGTCGCCGAGGTCCGCCCGCCACACCTGGTCGCCCGTGGCCAGGTCGAAGGCGACGAGCCGCTCCCAGGTGCTCTGCGAGCCTTCGTACGAGGCGATGGCGAAGAGGCGGCCGCCCTCGACCTCGACCTCCTCGATGGAGCCGTAGTCGCCGACGTCGTCGATCCGTCCCCGGGGGCGGCCGTCGGGGCCGAAGGCGAGGGTGGCCCGCATGCCGTCCCCGGACTTCTCCTCGGCGACGGACACGACGGCGGGGTCGGCGGACAGCACGTACGCGGTCGCGTCGGCGGCCACGCCCCGCCGGGCGTCGAGCGGCACGGTCCACCGCGCGCGCCCGTCGGCCGGGTCGAGGGCGGTGAGCCTCGCCTCCTCGCCGCAGCGGAGGAGGGCGACGACCTGCTTCCTGGCGGCGTCCACGTCGCCGGGGGCGCAGCCCCGGGGCACGGCGGCCGTCCAGCGCGGGGCGCCGGTCCGCGCGTCGAGGGCGCGGAGCCCGCCCCGGGCACCGCTGTCGGCGAGCACGACGAGCCCGCCGCCGACGGCGGCGGACCCGTACCCGGTCTTCGCGGTGGTGTGCCACAGTTCGCGGCCGTCGGTGAGGTCGAGCGCGGCGCGGGTGGCGCAGGGCCCGCCCTTCTCGCCGTAGCCGATGAGGACGACCGGGCCGTCGGGCCGCGCGGTGGTGGCGCAGACGTCGGTCCGGCGGGGCGGGACGTACTCCCAGCGCTTCTTCCCGGAGGCGGCGTCGTAGCCGGTGACGCCGTCGAAGCGGCTGCGGGCCAGGGTGTCGCCGGCGAGCCAGGCGCGGTTGCCCTGCGCGGAGGTGCCCCGGTCGTGGGGGGCCTCCCAGACGGTCCTCATGGAGAACCACGGCATGTAGCCCGAGTCGGCCAGGAAGGCGAAGACGATGCCGCCGACCGCCCCGAGCGCGACGACGGCCGCGACCAGGCAGCCGAGCGTCCTCCGCCGGCCGGTCAGCGGGACCGTACCTCTGCCGTCGCCGTCGTTCGTACGCGCCGCCATCCGGATCCCCACCCCTGGCTCGAAACCGCCGGAACCCCGTCAGGGTAGGGGATCGAAGATCATCCGCGTCGCTCGGTCGAGACGATGAGGCAGACCCCGCCGACGACGATCGCGCCGCCGAGGAGGATCGGCCAGGTCAGGGCCTCGTTCAGGACGAGGGCGCCGAGCAGGACGGCGACGACCGGGTTCACGTAGGCGTAGGTGGCGGCGAGGGAGACCGGGGCGGTCTGGAGGAGCCAGGCGTACGCGGTGAAGGCGACGAGCGAGCCGAAGACGACGAGGTACGCGAGGGCGGCCCAGGAGCGGCCGGAGACGGCTCCCAGGTCGAGGCCGTGGTGCTCGCCGCGCAGGAGACCGAGGGCGAGCGCGGCGAGGCCGCCGGCCAGCATCTCGTACGCGCTCGCCGTGAAGGGGTTGGCGGGCATGGACAGCCGGGCGGAGGAGACGGAGCCGACGGACCACAGCAGGGCGGCGACGAGGACGAGCAGGACGCCGCCGATCTTCACCTCGCCGCTGAGGCCGGGAACGGTGAGGACGCCGAGGCCGGCGAAGCCGAGCAGGACACCGCCGTAGGCGCCGGGGCCGGGGCGGTCGCCGAGGACCGTGCGGAGCAGGACGACCCAGACGGGGACGGCGGCGACGAGGAGGGCGGCGAGGCCGGAGGGTATGGAGGTCTCGGCGAGGACGACGAGGCCGTTGCCGCCGAGGATCAGGAGCAGACCGACGAGGACGGCGGAGCCGAGCTCCCGGCGGGTGACCCTGAGGGCGGCGGGGCCCTGCCGCCAGGCGACGATCGCGGCGAGGAGCAGGCCGGCGGTGACGAAGCGGGCGCCGCCGGAGAGGAACGGCGGGAGGGTCTCGACGACGATCCGGATCCCGAGGTACGTGGACCCCCAGACGACGTACACGATGCCGAGGGCGGCCCAGACGGCACCGCTGATCCGGCGGGCGGGGGCGGGGGCGGCGGGAGTACGGGGTCCGGGTCCGGGGGCGGCCGGGCGGGTCTCGGGGGCCGGGTCGACGGCGGGGCTTGTCATGAGCAGGAGAGTAGGGAGTGAGCGCCCCGATGACCAAGAAAACTGCCCGAATCCGGGCAGGGTCAGCGGAATTCGGACGGCGGGGAGGCTTCGGGAGGGGGGCGGTGAGCCTCCTGGGGGTGCGGGTGGGCTTCCTGAGGGGTACAGGGAGCCCTCCTGAGGGGCACAGGGCCCCCCTCGGGGGCGCAGGTGAGCCTCCCGAGGGCGCAGGGAGCCTCCTGGGGGTGCAGGTGGGCCTCCCGAGGGGGCCGGGCGGGCCCTCCCTGAGATGTGTCGGCGGGTCTCCCGGGGTGTTCCGGAAGGGTGGGAGGATGTCCGGGACCGCATGACCTCAGGGGGTAGGCATGATCCTTTACGTACTGATCGGCGTCCTGGTCCTCGCCGTCGCGGGCTGCGCCTCCGTGATCTGGGCGGCACGCGGTGGCCCCCGCTGGGTCCGCGCGATCGCCACCGTGACCCTGCTGGGCGGCGAGGCGGTCCGCGCCGGGCAGCGCCGGAGCGCGAAGCGCGGCGGGGGCGACGACGCGAGCGCCCTCGGCTCCGACTAGGAGCTAACGTTCGTCCTCGCCCGTCGCCTTCAGGGCCAGCCACAGCTCCATCCGGACATCCGGATCGTCCAGCGAACGGCCGAGGATCTCCTCCACCCGCCGCATCCGGTAGCGCAGCGTGTGCCGGTGGACGCCCAGGTCCGCCGCCGCCGCGTCCCACTGGCCGTGCCGGGAGAGCCAGGCGCGCAGCGAGGCCACCAGGTCGCCGCGGCCGGTCGCGTCGTGCTCCCGCAGCGCGCGCAGCATCCCGTCGGCGAAGGCCCGGACGGCGTCGTCGGCGAGGAGCGGAAGCACCGAGCCCGCCGCCAGGTCCTCGTGCTCGACGAGTGCCTTTCCCCGCCGCCGGGCGACCGAGAGGGCCTGTTCGGCCTGCTTGTACGCGGCCGCCGCGGCGGCCGGGCCCGCCGGGGCCGACAGGCCGACGACGACGCCCGCCTCCTCGGCCTCCCGCTCCGCGTACCCCTCGCAGGCGGCGACGACCGCGCCGCCGTCCCCGGCAAGGACGACGAGCCGCTGCCCGCTCTCGGCGACGGTGAGCACCGCCTCGCCCGCGCGGGCGGCGGCGGCCTCCAGGGCCTCGGCGAGCACCGGCAGCGGCGGCTCCCCGGCCGGCTCTCCCCCGGCGGGCTCGGCGACGAGCAGCCGGTAGGGGGCGTCGAGCAGCCCTCCGTACAGGTCCCCGGCCACCGCGCGAGCGGGCTCCGGCTGGCCCGCGAGCATCAGGCGCAGCACCGCCGCGCCGAGCCGCTGCTCCGCCGCCTGGAGCGAGCGGGAACGTTCGGTCGTGAGGGTGAGCAGGGCGATCGCCGAGTGCACCGCGTACCGCTCGGCCGTGCCGAGGGGTGCGCCCGTGCCGACGGCGAGGGCGCCGCGCACCCGGCGGCCGGTGCCGAGCGACTGGAGCTCGACGCGGTCGTCCGTACCGCCGACGACCGCGCTGGCGGGCGCGGGCCGCTCGCGCAGCCGCTCCACGTCCGGGGTGAGCCGGGCGGCCCGGCGCGCCGCCCACTCGGGCGAGACGGCGACGACGGTGCCGGAGGCGTCGTACAGCGCGGCCCAGCCGTCGACGTGCGCGGCGAGCCGGGCGACGACGGCCTCCGGGCCCTCGGCCAGCGCGGCGCGGGTCAGCTCGCGCTGGGCCTCGAAACCGGCCGTGACGGCCCGGTACTGGTCGGCGGAGATGGCCGCCGAGACGGCCTTGCTGATGGCGAGGAAAGGCGTCCGGCGCGGCACCTCGAGCAGCGGCAGGTGTTCCTCGCGCGCCGCGTCGAGCAGGGCCGGCGGGATCTCCTCGTAGTTGACGCCCACCGCGAAGCCGAGGCCGACCACCCCGGCGCCGAGCAGCCGCCGCACGTAGCGGCGCATCGCCGCCAGGTCCTCGGCGTCGAGCGTGAGCGCGGTCGTGAGGAGGAGCTCGCCGCCCTCCATGTACGGGACGGGGTCGGCGAGCTCGCTGACGTGGGCCCAGCGGACGGGGGTGTCGAGGCGGTCCTCACCCGCGCGGACGATGAGCTTGAGGGAGGAGTGCTGGACGAGCGAGGCGAGGGTGGGCGGCATTGGGGACCGTCGGACCTTTGAGCGAGGACCGCGCGCGGGGGGAGCCGTGCACGGAAGCGGGGAGGCGCCGCTCAGCTGAGCGGCGCCCCCGATTGTGCCAGGGCCGCCGGGAGCCCGCTCGGGCGCGCGAGGGGTGAGACGGAGGGGCACACGGGACGGGCGGAGCGGCGCCGTCCGGGCGGGGCGAGCCGTCCGGGACCAGCCGTGCGCGACGGGCCGCGCGACGCCATCCGTCCGGGCCCGGCCGCACGGGACCGCCAGCGCGGCCCGAGCCGTCCGGGACCGGGCTCCGGGCTCCGGGCTCCGGGCTCCGGGCTCCGGCGCGACCGTACCGGCGGTGGCTCAGCCGCGCAGGTCCACCAGGACCGGCGGGGTGTGCGTGCCCTGGGCCGTGGTCAGGGAGACGACGGCGTGGCCGGGCGGCACGGAGTGCGCGAGTTCGGAGGCCGACCACCGCTCGCGCTCGACCTTCCGGGTCGTGACCGCGTCGGTGGTGACGGCCTTGCCGGTGATCTTCTTGCGCAGGGCGTGGAGGAACCGGGTCATCGGCTGGTCGGCGAAGACCGTGTGGTGCGCCACCTCGGTGGTCTCCACCCACTCCTTGCCCCAGGTCTCGGCGAAGCCCCGGCCGTCCCAGGTCGTGATGCCGGAGAGCGCCACCCGGCAGCCGACGGCGCCGAACAGCGGGCCGTGCAGCGCCTCGGGCACCTCGCCGAGGGTGCGGAGCCCGAGGACGACGCCCGCGTTGTGCGGGCGCAGCCGCTGGAGGGAGCGGACGGTGCCCGTGGTGAGCGCCCCGGTGGCGTCGTCGAGGACGAGGGCGGCGAAGTGCGGGCGTCCGGTGCCGGTCCGGGCCGCCGCCAGGAACTGGGCGAGGACCAGTCGGGCGAGGAGCCGCGAGGCCTCCTCGTGGCCGCGCTCCGGCAGCTTGATCCGGACCCGCAGCGGGTGGTGGACGACGGACTTCAGCGAGAAGGGCCGCACGTCGCTCCCGTCGGCGCCGAAGAACTCGGCGAAGGCAGGCCGGTCGAGCGGCGACAGGCGGTCCGCGAGGAGCGGCCCGGCGTCGGCGGCGGTGCCGGCCTGCCGGATGCGGGCCTCCAGCTCGCGGCGCATGGCCGCCGCGTCGGCGGGGAGCCGGTCGAGGAGCGCCGTCAGCGTCTCCGGGCCGGCTTCCAGCAGTTCGCGCAGCACCGGTACGGACGGGAAGCGTCCGTGGGCCGCCCGGTAGGGGCCGATGAGCTGGGCGAGGACGGTGGCGGCCCGCCGGGCGTCGAGGTTCTCGACGTCGCCGACCAGGCCCTCCGCGAGCAGCGCCGCCGCCTCGTCGGGGTCGGCGAGGCCGGCGTAGAGGTCGAGGTCGTACGGCGAGGCCGGGTCGCCCGGCCGGACCACGACGTCGTAGGCGGCGTCCGGGCCGAGCGGCGCGTCCGCCGCGCCCACGGCGACGACCGCGGCGGTGCCGGTGAGGGCCTGCAGGGTGAGGGATTCGACGACCGGTCCGGTCAGGCGGGTGGTCTTTCCGGCGCCGGAGGGGCCGACGACCAGCAGGGAGGTGGCGAGCGCGGCCGGTTCGAGGGCGAGGCCCGCGCCCCGGTAGGCGGCCGGGTTCCGCTCCTCGGCGGTGCAACGGCCGAGGCGGACCTGCCCGAGGAGGAGGTCGTGGGTGGCGGCCCGGCCCGGCAGGTCGCGGGCGCCCGAGGGGTGCGCCCCGGCGGCGGCGCCCTGCCGGAGCACGGTGTCGACGAAGGAGGCGAGGCCGTCCGCGTGTGTCCGTCCCCGCTCCAGGCTCCGGCGGATCCGGGCGCAGTCCACGTCGTTCATGCGTCCGGCGAACAGCTCGGCGGCGAGCAGGTCCGCCGCCTGCCGCTCCCCGGCGGCCCGCAGTTCGGGCCAGTGCGAGAGGGGGGCGGGTGCCGCCGGGTCGAGGGGCGCCGGGGTGCCGCCCTCCGCGGCGCGGGCCCTCAGCCGGGCGCGGACCAGGCCGGGCCAGTCGCCGAGGCGCGCGAAGGGCCAGAGGACGACGGCCGTGATCAGGGCGTACAGGGTGTAGACGAGGACGGGCGAGGCGAGGACGTCGTACCCGCCGCCGATGAGCACGACGAGGGACAGCAGGGGTGCGACGACCGGCAGCGGGTCCCAGCCGACGCCGGGGAAGGCCTCCGGCCAGACGAAGGTCAGGGCGATCAGCGCGGCGCCGGCGGTGAGCGCGGCGCGGGCGGGCGGGCGGCGGTCGGCGAGGAGGTGGCGGGCGAGTTCGGCCCAGGCTCCGAGGCGGGCCATCGCGTAGAGCAGGACGGCGAAGAAGAGGCCGTCGTAGACGACGTGGGCCTCGGCGCCGTGCCAGTCGCGGGGCGAGGTGCCCCCGGCGTACCACCAGTCGGCGGGGGTGAAGGTGGCGAGCGGGATCCACTCGTAGGGGACGACGCCGCGCCGCCAGGCCGACCAGAGCAGGAGCCCCACCACGAGGGGGATCAGCAGCCCGGCCACCGTGACGGGCGCGAGCTTCCGCGTCTCCCGGGGCGGCGGCGGTGGCACGTGCCGGAACCGCCAGATCCCGGGCGCGGCCTCGGGCCGCGGGGCGTCCAGCCAGGCGACGACCGGTGGGACGGGGGCCCCACCGGGAACGGCCCCGGCGCCGCCGGTCGCCTCGTGGGGCGGGCGGGGGGCGCCGGGCCCGCCCGCGCCGGGCGCCGCCGCCGCCCCCGGAGCCACCGTCGGCCGCGGCGGCACGGACGGCGGAACCGGTGCGTGCGCGGGAGCGCCGGGCCCCGCGGCCCGGCCGCCGGAAGCGGCGGCTCGCCCGTCGGGGCGAACGGTTCCGCCATCGGGACGGGCACCTCGGCCGTCGCCCGGCGAGCCCGCCGCATGCGGCGGAGCCGGCACCTGCGAGGGAGCGCCGGGACGGACGGCACCGTCGGCGGAAGCGGCACCCCGGCCGTCGGGGTGCGCGGCCCCGTCGTCGGAGGCCCCGGCCCGCCCCCCGGGACGGACGGCCCCGCCGACGGAAGCGGCACCCCGGCCGTCGGTCGGCGGCCCCGCCGGGCGCGGTACCGCGCCCCCCTTGGTGTCGCGTGACTCGTACGTGCCGTCGGTCTCCATGAACCCCTGCCCCCTGACCAGCCAGGTCGCCGCGTCTGTGCCACCGTCAATCTAGTGGGCCCGGAGCCCCCGGGAGGGGATTCGACCACCCGTACGGCCGGGGGCCGCCCCGGCGCGTCCGGGGCGGGCCCGTGCCGCGGAAGCGGAGCCGCCATGTCCATCCCGGACAACGACACACCCGCCACTACTCCCGATCGGCGCATGCCCGACCCCCTCCCCCACGCCTAGCCTGCGGAGGAAACCCGCAAAAGTGCGTCCAGAACCACCCCCAGGAGCCCCGCATGAACGCTGTCCCGCAGGAGCGGCGCGTCGTCACCGCCATTCCCGGTCCGAAGTCGCAGGAGCTTCAGGCTCGCCGACTGGACACCGTCGCCGGGGGCGTGGGCTCCACGCTGCCCGTGTTCACCAAGCGTGCGGGCGGCGGCATCATCGAGGACGTCGACGGCAACCTGCTGATCGACTTCGGTTCCGGCATCGCCGTGACCTCCGTCGGCGCCTCCGCCGAGGCCGTCGTGCGCCGCGCCTCCGCGCAGCTCCAGGACTTCACCCACACCTGTTTCATGGTGACGCCGTACGAGGGTTACGTGGAGGTCTGCGAGGCGCTGGCCGAGCTGACCCCGGGCGACCACGCCAAGAAGTCCGCGCTGTTCAACTCGGGCGCCGAGGCCGTCGAGAACGCGGTGAAGATCGCCCGCTCGTACACCAAGCGCCAGGCCGTCGTCGTCTTCGACCACGGCTACCACGGCCGTACCAACCTCACCATGGGCATGACGGCGAAGAACATGCCGTACAAGCAGGGCTTCGGTCCGTTCGCGCCCGAGGTCTACCGCGTGCCGGTCGCCTACGGCTACCGCTGGCCCACGGGCGCCGAGAACGCCGGCCCCGAGGCCGCCGCCCAGGCGATCGACAACATCACCAAGCAGATCGGCCCCGAGAACGTCGCCGCGATCGTCATCGAGCCGGTCCTCGGCGAGGGCGGCTTCATCGAGCCGGCCAAGGGCTTCCTGCCGGCGATCGTGAAGTTCGCCAACGACAACGGCATCGTCTTCGTCGCGGACGAGATCCAGGCCGGCTTCTGCCGCACCGGCCAGTGGTTCGCCTGCGAGGACGAGGGCATCGTCCCGGACCTCATCACCACCGCCAAGGGCATCGCGGGCGGTCTGCCGCTCGCCGCCGTCACCGGCCGCGCCGAGATCATGGACTCCGTCCACGGCGGCGGTCTGGGCGGCACCTACGGCGGCAACCCGGTGGCCTGCGCCGGTGCGCTCGGCGCCATCGAGACGATGAAGGAGCTCGACCTCAACGGCAAGGCCAAGCGCATCGAGGAGGTCATGAAGGGCCGCCTCATCGCCATGCAGGAGAAGTTCCCGGTCATCGGCGACATCCGCGGCCGCGGCGCCATGATCGCCATCGAGCTGGTGAAGGACCCGGCGACGAAGGAGCCGCACGCCGAGGCCGCCGCCGCGCTCGCCAAGTACTGCCACAACGAGGGCGTGCTCGTCCTGACCTGTGGCACCTACGGCAACGTGCTGCGCTTCCTGCCGCCGCTGGTCATCGGCGAGGACCTGCTCAACGAGGGCCTGGACGTCATCGAGGCCGCGCTCGCGACCGTCTGAGGACCGATCCGGCACACGGTGTGAAGACTCTGTGGGGGGCCGATGGCGGGACGCGTTTCCCGCTGTCGGCCCCCCGTTCCGTGGCGTACGGTTTCCGCAGATGAGAGAAACACCCCGGGCGGAGCCTCCCCAGCCCCGCCCACACCGTGCCTCCGAGCACACCACCGGCGCCTCGTGCTCCGGGACTCCTCACCGATCGGATGGCCGCCCGCCCCACACCCCCCGGGGCGCGCGGCAGCCCGATCCCCTCGGCCGCCCTGGAACCACCCCCCCTGTTCCAGGGCGGCCGGCTCTCTTCTCGGCGCTCGTCGCCCTCGCCGTCGTGACCTGGCAGGTGCTCGTCCACGGCCCCTTGGCCAGGCTCGACGAGCGGGTGTCCCGCTCCCTGGTGGACGCGGTCCCCCGCCCCCTGAGCGAACTCGCCTCCGACCTCGGCAACATGACGGTCGCCCTTCCGGTCCTGGCCTGCGCCATGGCGTACGCGGTGTGGCGCGGCCGCCGCGCCGCCGCCCTGCACGCGGGCCTCGCGATGGCGGCGGTACCCCTCCTGGTGGTCCCGCTGAAGGAGTGGACGGCCCGCCCCGGCCCCCTGGAACCCTGGGCCCAGGGCTACTTCCCCTCGGGCCACACGGCGACGGCCGCGGTCGCCTACTTCGGCGCGGCCCTCCTCGTGTCGAACCGGCTGGTCCCCGTCGCCGCCGTGCTGACGGCGGTGACGGGGGCCGGGCTGGTCCTGCGGGGCTTCCACTGGCCGCTGGACGTGTTCGCCAGTCTCTGCCTCTCGTTGCTCGTACTGGGCGTCAGCTCCAGCTGTACGCGTCGAAGTTCCGGCTGAACTCCCACTGGTTGTAGCGGTCCCAGTTGATCGACCAGGTCATCAGGCCGCGCAGGGCCGGCCAGGTGCCGTGGGTCTGGTAGGTGCCGCAGTTCGCCTTCTTCGTGAGGCAGTCCAGGGCCTTGTTCACCTCGGTCGGGGTGGTGTGGCCGTTGCCCGCCTGGGTGGAGGCGGGGAGGCCGATGGCGACCTGCTCGGGGCGGAGCGGCGGGAAGAAGCGGTCGGCGTTGCCGGCGACCGGGAAGCCGGTGAGCAGCATGTCGGTCATGGCGATGTGGAAGTCGGCGCCGCCCATCGAGTGGTACTGGCCGTCGAGGCCCATGATCGAGCCCGAGTTGTAGTCCTGGACGTGGAGCAGGGTCAGGTCGTCGCGCAGGGCGTGGATGACGGGCAGGTAGGCGCCGGCGCGCGGGTCCTGGCCGCCCCAGGGGCCGGAGCCGTAGTACTGGTGGCCGAGTTGGACGAAGAAGGTCTCCGGGGCCATCGTCAGGACGAACTTCGCGCCGTACTTGGCCTTGAGGGTCTTGACCGCCTGGATCAGGTTGACGATCACGGGGCTGGTCGGGTTCCGGAAGTCGGTGTCGCCGGTCTGGAGCGAGAGCGAGTGGCCTTCGAAGTCGATGTCGAGGCCGTCGAGGCCGTACTCGTCGATGATCTTCGAGACGGAGGAGACGAAGGTGTCGCGGGCCGCGGTGGTGGCGAGCTGCACCTGGCCGTTCTGGCCGCCGATGGAGATGAGGACCTTCTTGCCGGCGGCCTGCTTGGCCTTGATCGCCGCCTTGAACTCCGCGGGTGACTCGGCGTTCGGGCATTCCGTCGCGGGGCACGGGCTGAAGCGGATGTCGCCCGAGGTCACCGAGGTCGGTTCGCCGAAGGCGAGGTCGATGACGTCCCAGGAGTCGGGGACGTCGGCCATGCGGGTGTAGCCGGAGCCGTTGGCGAAGCTCGCGTGGAGGTAGCCGACGAGGGCGTGCGCGGGCAGGGAGCCGCCGGGGTCGCCACCGCCTCCGGGCGTCGTCGTGACGGTCAGGGCCGTGGACCTCCCCGACTCGCCCGCGCTGTTCGCCGCCGAGACCTGGAAGCTGTACGAGGTGCCGGGCGCGAGCCCGGTGGCGGTGTACGAGGTGCCGGTGACGGTCGCGACGGGGGCGCCGCCGCGGTAGACCTTGTACGAGGTGGCGCCGGGGACCGCGGTCCAGCTCAGGGGCACGGAGGTGGAGGTCGGGGAGCCCGCGGTGAGGCCGGTGGGGGCGGCGGGGAGCTGGACGGGGTCGCCGCCGGGGCCGTACAGGGAGAGGTCGTCGGCCTGGTAGGCGGGGGTGCCGTACCAGCCGTGGGTGTAGATCGTGACCGAGGTGGTCGAGGGGCCCGTGGTGAAGGAGGTCGAGAGCTTCTGCCAGTCGGGGGCGGAGCCGGTCCAGGTGGAGACGTCGGTGGTGCCGGTGCCGGTGGCGCCCAGGTAGACGTAGCTGCCGCGGACCCAGCCGCTGAGGGTGTAGGTGGAGCCGGGTTTGACGGTGACGGTCTGGGAGCAGCGGGCGTTGTCGCTGCCGGCCGGGGTGGCCTGGAGCGCCTTCGTCCCGCCGTGCACGGGTGACGGGACGACGGCGCCGCTGCCCGCGGTGCAGGTCCAGCCGTCGAGGCCCGCCTCGAAGCCTCCGTTGCGGGCGAGTTCGGTGTCGGCGGCCTGGGCCGCGGGGGTGAGTGCGAGGAGCCCGCCGGCGGCGAGGGAGCCCGCGAGGAGCAGGGTGAGGGGTCTGGCGCGGTCCACAGCTGCCTCCGGATGTGGGGGAATCGAGGTGGAGCGCGCCACAGCATGGTCCAGACCAATCGAGTGGTCAAGACCTCTGTACGGACCGGGACTTCGTTCAGCCCCCTCCCTCCCCCCTGGCCAGCCGGCCCGCCGCCTCGTGCATCGCCAGCTCCAGGAGGGAGGCGTCGGTGAGGGTGCCCAGGCCGTCCGGTGCCACCAGCCAGCGCACCCGCCCCGTGACCCGCCCGGGGTACGGGGCGACGATCCAGGTCCCCGCGCCCGCGCCGCGCACTCCGGTGCCGAGCCAGCGGGCGGCCGTTCCCGGCGGGACGAAGAAGCCCGTCCGGGACTCGCCGAAGTCGGCCAGGACCGGGCCCGGCCGGTCCACGAGCCGGGTCAGCACGTCGAGGGTGGGGTGGCCGAGCTCCCCCGGCAGGATCAGCACGTCCCAGCGCCTGCCGGCGGGCAGCAGCGCGACCCCGTGGGGGTTGCGCTCCCATTCCCAGCGGCAGGCGCCGGGGTCCGGTGCGACCGAGACCAGCCATTCGACCGCGGCCTTGACGCCGGAAGCCCCCGTACCAGTCATCGCGACGATCTCCTTCCGTGTGGACACGGTGTCCACACGGAGAGAGCGGGTACGGGGGCTTCTCTTACGCGGCTTCGCCTACGCGTCGAAAGTGACCTGCGTCACATGGGGGCTCAGCTGTCGAAGCCGAGGCCGAGCCGGTCCATGGCCTTCAGCCACAGGTTGCGCCGCCCGCCGTTCTCGTCGGCGCGGGCGAGCGACCACTTGGTGATGCCGATGCCGGCCCAGGCGACCGGCTCGGGCGGGAACGGCAGCGGCTTGGAGCGGACCATCTCCAGGTCGGTGCGCTCGGTGCGCTCCCCCGCGAGCAGGTCGAGCATCACGTCCCCGCCGAAGCGGGTGGCGCCGACGCCGAGGCCGGTGAACCCGGCCGCGTACGCCACCTTCCCCTGGTGCGCCGTGCCGAAGAAGGCCGAGAAGCGCGAGCAGGTGTCGATCGCGCCGCCCCAGGCGTGGCTGAAGCGGAGCCCCTCCAGCTGCGGGAAGCAGCGGAAGAAGTGCTCGGCCAGCTTGAGGTACGTCTCCGGGCGGTGGTCCATCTCGGCGCTGACCTTGCCGCCGAACGGATAGATCGCGTCGTAGCCGCCCCACAGGATGCGGTGGTCCGCGGTGATCCGGAAGTAGTGGAACTGGTTCGCGGAGTCGCCGAGGCCCTGCCGGTTCTTCCAGCCGATCGAGGCGAGCTGCCCGGGGCTGAGCGGCTCGGTCATCAGGGCGTAGTCGTAGACCGGGACCGTGTACGCGCGGACGCGCTTGACCAGCGACGGGAAGACGTTGGTGCCGAGCGCGACCCGACCGGCGACGACCTTGCCGTACGGGGTGCGGACGCCCATCCCGGCGCCGAGCGACACCAGCTGGAGCCCGGGGGTGTTCTCGAAGATCCGGACGCCCAGGTCGAGGCAGGCCCGCTTCAGGCCCCAGGCCAGCTTGGCCGGGTGGAGCATGGCGACGCCGCGCCTGTCCCACATGCCGCCGAGGAAGGTCGGGGAGTCGACCTCGGCCCGTACGGCGTCCCGGTCGAGGAACTCGACGCCGTCCGCGAGCCCGAGCCGGTCGAGCTCCGCGTACACCTCGGCCAGTTCCTCGACCTGGTACGGCTCGGTGGCGACGTCGATCTCGCCGGTGCGCTCGAAGTCGCAGTCGATCCCGTAGCGGGCGACGGTCTCCTCGATGGCGTCGAGGTTCCGCTCGCCGAGCCGCTCCAGCTTCGGCAGCTCGCCCGGCCAGCGGGCGAGCCCGTTGCCGAAGCCGTGGGTGAGGGAGGCAGCGCAGAAGCCTCCGTTGCGGCCCGAGGCGGCCCAGCCCACCTCGCGGCCCTCGATCAGTACGACGTCCCGGGAGGGGTCGCGCTCCTTGGCGAGGAGCGCGGTCCACAGTCCGCTGTATCCGCCGCCGACCACGAGGAGGTCGCACTTCTCGGTGCCGGTGAGGGCGGGCAGGGCTCCGGGCTTGCCGGGGTCTTCCAGCCAGAAGGGGACGGGCTGGGCGTCGGAGAGAGATTGTGCAGCGAGACGCATGGCGACTGGGGCCATGGTTTCCAACTCCTTCGGTGCCTGAGACGCTTCTCGCTCAGGCGGTTGCTGTCTTCTTGCGCCGGTTCGCGATGATCTGCCCGGCCGCGACCATCAGTACCGCGAGGACGAACATCGCGGTGCCGATGACGTTGATCTGAACGGGGGTTCCGCGCTGCGCCGATCCCCAGACGAACATGGGGAAGGTGACGGTGGAGCCCGCGTTGAAGTTGGTGATGATGAAGTCGTCGAACGAGAGCGCGAAGGCGAGCAGCGCGCCGGCCGCGATGCCGGGCGCGGCGATCGGCAGGGTGACGCGCAGGAAGGTCTGCGCCGGTCCCGCGTAGAGGTCGCGCGCGGCCTCCTCCAGGCGCGGGTCCATGGACATGACCCGGGCCTTGACCGCCGTCACGACGAACGACAGGCAGAACATGATGTGGGCGATCAGGACCGTCCAGAAGCCCAGCTCGATCCCCATGTTGAGGAAGAGCGTGAGCAGCGAGGCGGCCATGACGACCTCGGGCATCGCCATCGGCAGGAAGATCAGCGAGTTGATCGCGCCGCGCGCCCGGAAGCGGTAGCGGACCAGCGCGAAGGCGATCATCGTGCCGAGGAGGACCGCGCCGAGCGTCGCCCAGGCGGCGAGCTGGAGCGAGAGCGAGAGCGACTCGCACATGTCCGCGACGCCGCAGGGGTCCTTCCAGGCGTCGAGCGAGAACTCCTGCCAGGAGTAGTTGAAGCGTCCCTTCGGCCGGTTGAAGGAGAACGCCATCACCACGAGGTTCGGCAGGATCATGTACGCGAGCGTCAGCAGGCCCGCGACGACGACGAGGTTCTTGCGGATCCAGCGCATCAGACCAGGTCCTCCGTTCCGGCGCGGCGGATGTACACGGTGACCATGCCGAGCACGATCGCCATGAGGATGAAGGAGAGCGCGGCGGCCGTCGGGTAGTCGAGCACCCGCAGGAACTGCGACTGGATGACGTTTCCGACCATCTTGGTGTCGGTCGAGCCGAGCAGTTCGGCGTTGACGTAGTCGCCGCTCGCCGGGATGAAGGTGAGCAGGGTGCCGGAGACGACGCCGGGCATCGACAGCGGGAAGGTCACCTTGCGGAAGGTGGTCGCCGGGGAGGCGTACAGGTCCTGCGCGGCCTCGTGCAGCCGGCCGTCGATCCGCTCCAGGGAGGTGTAGAGGGGCAGGATCATGAAGGGCAGGAAGTTGTACGTGAGGCCGCAGACCACGGCCATCGGGGTGGCGAGGACGCGGTCGCCCTCGGTCCAGCCGAGCCAGTCGGTGACGTCCAGGAAGTGCAGGGCGTTGAGCGCCTGCACCACCACGCTGTCGTCGGCCAGGATCGTCTTCCACGCGAGCGTGCGGATGAGGAAGCTGGTGAAGAACGGCGCGATGACGAGGACGAGGAGCAGGTTGCGCCAGCGGCCGGCCTTGAAGGCGATGAGGTACGCGAGCGGGTAGCCGAGCAGCAGGCAGAGCAGGGTCGCGGTCCCGGCGTACAGCAGGGAGCGGACGAACTGCGGCCAGTACTCCTGGAAGGCGTCCCAGTAGGTCTGGAAGTGCCAGGTGACCTCGAAGCCCTTCTCCAGGGAGCCGGTCTGCACCGAGGTCGAGGCCTGGTAGACCATCGGCAGCGCGAAGAAGACGAGCAGCCAGATGATGCCGGGCAGCAGCAGCCAGTACGGGACGAGCCGCTTGCGGGCGGAGGGCTTGCGCAGAACCGGTTCCTCTATCGGGGGAACCTCTTTCGCCAGGGTCGCGGTCACGAGGCGTCCTCCACCGTCTCGACACCCGCGTCGATGTCCTGGGCCGCGTCGAGGCCGAAGGTGTGGGCCGGGTTCCAGTGCAGGACGACCTCCGCCCCCGGGACGAGCCGCGTGTCGCGCTCGATGTTCTGCTCGTACACCTGGAGCTCCGCGCCGGCCGGCGAGTTCACCACGTACTGGGTGGAGACGCCGATGAAGGAGGAGTCGACGATCCGGCCGGTCACCCGGTTGCGGCCGTCGGCGATCTCTCCCGCGTCGTCGGCGTGCGCGAGCGAGATCTTCTCCGGACGGACGCCCACGAGGACCTTGCCGCCCTGGCGGACGGCGGAGGTACAGCGGTCCCCGGGGACGCGGAGCTTGCCGCCGCCGGCCGTGACGAGCACGTCGGCGCCGGTCTCCAGGACCTCGGCCTCGATCAGGTTCGAGGTGCCCAGGAAGTTGGCGACGAAGGTGGTCCTCGGGTTCTCGTACAGGTCGGCGGGGGCGCCGAGCTGCTCGACCCGGCCGCCGTTCATCACCGCGACCTGGTCGGCCATCGTCATGGCCTCCTCCTGGTCGTGGGTGACGTGCACGAAGGTGATGCCGACCTCGGTCTGGATCCGCTTGAGCTCCAGCTGCATCTGGCGGCGCAGCTTGAGGTCGAGGGCGCCGAGCGGCTCGTCGAGGAGGAGGACCTGCGGGTGGTTGATGAGCGCGCGGGCCACGGCGACGCGCTGCTGCTGGCCGCCGGAGAGCTGGTGCGGCTTCTTGTGGGCGTGCTCGCCGAGCTGGACCAGGTCGATCATCTCGTCGACCTGCGGCTTCACCGACTTGATGCCGCGGCGGCGCAGGCCGAAGGCGATGTTCTCGGAGATGTCCATGTGCGGGAAGAGCGCGTAGGACTGGAAGACGGTGTTGACCGGCCGCTTGTAGGGCGGGAGGTCGGTGACGTCCTGGTCGCCGAGGAAGACGGTGCCCGTCGTCGGGTCCTCCAGGCCGGCGATCATGCGCAGGGTGGTGGTCTTGCCGCAGCCGGAGGCGCCGAGCAGGGCGAAGAAGGAGCCCTGCGGGACGGTCAGGTCGAGCGGGTGGACGGCGTGGAAAGAGCCGTACGACTTGCTGATCCCGGTGAGACGGACGTCGCCGCCGGTGGTGTTGTCAGTCATGGGTTGCGGTCCCAGGGAGTGAGAGAGGTGGACGAGGCCGGACTCAGGCGCCGATGAGCTTGGCGAACTTCTCCTCGTACGCCGTCTCCTCCGCGCTGGTGAGCGAGCGGAAGGCGTGGGACTTCTTGGCCATGGCCTTGTCCGGGAGGATCAGCGTGTTGTTCGCGAGCTCGGGGTCGATCTTGGCGAGCTCGTCCTTCACCCCGTCGACGGGGCAGACGTAGTTGATGTACGCGGCGAGCTGGGCGGCGACGGGAAGCTCGTAGTAGTAGTCGATGAGCTTCTCGGCGTTCGTCTTGTGCCGGGCCTGTGCGGGGACGAGCAGGTTGTCGCTGGAGGTGATGTAACCGGCGGACGGGATGGAGTACTTGATGTCCGGGTTGTCCGCCTGGAGCTGGATGATGTCGCCGGCCCAGGCGAGGCAGGCCGCGATGTCGCCCTTGTCCAGGTCGGAGGTGTAGTCGTTGCCGGTGAAGCGGCGGATCTGCTTCTTGTCGACGCCCTTCTGGAGCCGCCCGATCGCCGCGTCGTAGTCGGCGTCGGTGAAGTTCCCCGGGTCCTTGCCCATGTCGAGCAGGGTCATGCCGACGGAGTCGCGCATCTCGGTGAGGAAGCCGACGCGGCCCTTGAGGGAGGGGTCGTCGAGGAGCTGGGTGACGGAGTCGACCTTCTTGCCGCCGGTCGCCTTGGAGTTGTACGCGATGACGGTCGAGATGCCCGTCCACGGGTACGAGTAGGAGCGGCCCGGGTCCCAGTCGGGGCGGCGGAACTGGGCGGAGAGGTTCGCGTACGCGTTGGGCAGGTTGGCCGGGTCGAGCTTCTGCGCCCAGCCGAGCCGGATGATGCGGGCGGCGAGCCAGTCGGTGACGCAGATCAGGTCGCGGCCGGTGTCCTGGCCGGCCGCGAGCTGCGGCTTGATCTTGCCGAAGAACTCGACGTTGTCGTTGATGTCCTCGGTGTACTTGACCTTGATCCCGGTGCGCTTCGCGAACGCCTCCAGGGTCGGGCGGGACTTCTCGTCCTCGCTGACGTCCATGTACTCGGTCCAGTTGGAGAAGGCGACGGTCTTCTCCTTGGCCGAGACGTCGATGGACGCGGGGCCGTTGCCCTCCCGCTTGGCCGGCGGGATGCCACAGGCGCTCAGGCCGGCGAGGCCGCCGACCGTGAGCGCGCCGACGCCGCCCGCGCGCAGCATCGAACGGCGGCTGAGGGCGCCCCGGCCGCTCGTCAGGCTGCGCCGTATCGCCGCCAGCTGCGCGGCGGACAGGCTGTCGGGCTCGTACTGCTCCATGCGCTGTGCCCTTTCGGGATGGGTGGGCCGCTGGTCGGGCGGCGAATTGCTATCGGTCCCCGAAGATCGTGCGGTGCCAGTCCTTGGCCGCCACCGCGGTGTTGTCGAACATCACGTGCTTGACCTGCGTGTACTCCTCGAAGGAGTACGCCGACATGTCCTTTCCGTAACCGGAGGCCTTGGTGCCGCCGTGGGGCATCTCGCTGATGATCGGGATGTGGTCGTTGACCCACACACATCCCGCCTTGATCTCCCGCGTGGCACGGTTGGCCCGGTAGACGTCACGGCTCCACGCGGAGGCGGCGAGGCCGTAGGGGGTGTCGTTGGCGAGCCGGATGCCCTCGTCGTCGCCGTCGAAGGGCAGGGCCACCAGGACCGGACCGAAGATCTCCGACTGCACGACCTCGCTGTCCTGCGCGGCGCCGGTGATCAGGGTGGGACGGTAGTATGCGCCGTTCTCGAGCTCTCCACCAGGGGCTTCACCGCCGGTGACGACCGTGGCGTAGCCGCGGGCGCGCTCGACGAAGCCGGCGACGCCGTCGCGGTGGCGGTGGCTGACGAGCGGGCCGAGGTCGGTGTCCGGCGCGAAGGGGTCGCCGACGCGGACGGTCTCCATGAGCTCGGCGACCCGGGCGACGAAGGCGTCGAAGAGCGGCCGCTGGACGTACGCGCGCGTGGCGGCGGTGCAGTCCTGGCCGCTGTTGATCAGGGAGGCGGCGACGGCGCCGTGGGCGGCGGCCTCCAGGTCGGCGTCGTCGAAGACGAGGAAGGGGGCCTTGCCGCCGAGTTCGAGGTGGAGCCGCTTCACGGTGGTGGTGGCGATCTCGGCGACCCGCTTGCCGACGGGGGTGGAGCCGGTGAAGGAGGTCATGACGACGTCCGGGTGGCCGACGAGGTGCTCACCGACGACCCGTCCGGAGCCGCTGACGATGTTGATCACCCCGTCGGGGATGCCGGCCTCCTTCGCCGCCTGCGCGAACATCAGCGAGGTCAGCGGGGTGAGCTCGGCCGGCTTCAGGACGATGGTGTTGCCGGCGGCAATCGCCGGGAGGATCTTCCAGGCGGCCATCTGGAGCGGGTAGTTCCAGGGGGCGATGGAGCCGATGACGCCGATCGGCTCGCGCCGGATGTACGAGGTGTGGTCGCCGGTGTACTCGGCGGCCGACTGGCCCTGGAGGTGGCGGGCGGCCCCCGCGAAGAAGGCCGTGTTGTCGACGGTGCCGGGCACGTCGAACTCGGTGGTGAGCTTGAGCGGCTTGCCGCACTGGAGGGACTCGACCCGGGCGAGGTCCTCCGCCCACTCGGCGAGGACGCCGGCGAGGCGGTGGAGCGCGTCGGAGCGCTCGCCCGGGGTGGCCGCCGCCCAGGCGGGGAAGGCGGCCTTGGCGGCGGCGACGGCCTCGTCCACGTCGGCGGTGGAGGCGAGGGCGTAGGTGTAGACGCTCTTGCCCGTCGCCGGGTCGATCACGCTGTGTTCCCGACCTGAGGTTCCGGCGCGGAGCCTTCCGCCGATGTACTGCGCGCCGTCCGCGAAGCGGTCCGTCACCTGGAAGCGGTTGGTCATGACGCTCTCCGTTGTCCCAGCTCGAATTGAGTGCCGATCCTGACAGAGGGGCGACTACCCAACAAGTGATTCCGTTGTTGCCTTTTGGTTACGCGACGGAATCGGTCGACCATGTGTCGAGGAGGCCGGAAAATCTCCGTACGGAGTGTCCGTGGCGGATGCCAGACTCGCATGTATGAGCAAGATCGAAGAGCTGACGCAGCAGGTCACACGTGGTGACCGGGTGAAGTGGCTGCACTTCTGGGGGCACCGTCCGCACCCCGACGGGCGACTGTCGGCGAGCTGTCTGAGCCAGTGGTGGCCGTCGCCCTTCGCGGTCGACGGCGTGACGTACGCGACCGCCGAGCACTGGATGATGGCCGCCAAGGCCCGCCTCTTCCGGGACGCGGACGCCGAGCGGGCCGCGCTGACCGCCCCCACGCCCGCGGAGGCGAAGAAGGCGGGCCGGCTGGTGCGCGGCTTCGACGAGGCCGTCTGGGAGCGGGAGCGCTTCGGGATCGTCGTGGAGGGCAGCGTCCACAAGTTCTCCTCGGACGAGGCGCTGCGCGCGTACCTCCTGGGCACGGGCGGGCGCGTCCTCGTCGAGGCCAGCCCGCTGGACCGCGTCTGGGGCATCGGGCTCGCCGCCGACGACCCCCGCGCCCACGACCCGGCCCGCTGGCGCGGCCTCAACCTGCTGGGCTTCGCCCTGATGGAGGCCCGGGAGCGGCTGCGGACCGCCTGAGACGACAGGGGCCCGAAACGTGCAGGGGGCCGAGACGCGCAGGGGCCCCGAGACGCACAGGGGGCCCGGGACGCGCAGGGGCCCCGCACCCCCCTCAGACGGGTGCGGGGCCCTAGCGTGCGCGTACGGCCGTCAGCGGCCGCTCTCGACCACCAGGCTCGACGCGAACGGGTCCTCGTCGTAGCCGTCCTCCGAGGAGCCGGAGGGGGCGTTCGCGATCGCCCAGATCACGAAGCCCAGGAAGACGGCGCTGACGAGGATGCCGATCGAGCCGAGGATGACGCCGGCCAGCGCCATGCCCCGGTTGGTCGCCTCGCCCCGGCCCGCCTTCTTCATGCCGATGATGCCGAAGATCAGCGCCAGGATGCCGAGGACCACCCCCAGTCCGTACAGGCAGAAGCCCGCGACCGCGATGATGCCGAGCACCATCGCCGTCGTGCCCATGCCGTTGGACGGGGCCTGCGGCCAGCCGGGCTGCCCCGGCTGGGCGTACCCCGAGTAGCCGGGGTAGCCGTATCCCGAGGCGGCCGGCGGGGTCGTGGCCGCCGCCGGGTAGCCGTAGCCGCCGGAGGTGTCCGCCGGGTAGCCGTACCCGGGCGTGGCCGCCGGGCCGCCGGGGGCGACCGGGGGCGGCGGGACGTCCCCGCCGGGACCTCCCGGCGCGGCCGGGAAGGACGTCATGGTCGGCTGGTCGTGCACCGGCGAGGGCGACGGCGTCGCCGGCTTGCTCAGTTCCACCCCGTCGCGGTTCGGCGGAGCCCACGGGTCGGTCGGGTCGTACCCGCCCCGCGACTGGTCTCGGTTGTCAGACATGGGCCTCCCCCATCGTGGTCACGTCATGCTACGGCCTCACCCCTACGGGGGAACCGCCCGGCCTACGATGGCCGGATGACCGATCTCCACCCTTTCATCGCGGGCCTGCCCAAGGCCGAGCTGCACGTCCACCACGTCGGCTCCGCCTCGCCCCGGATCGTCGCCGAGCTCGCCGCCCGGCACCCGGATTCCAAGGTCCCCACGGACCCGGAGGCCCTCACCGACTACTTCACGTTCACGGACTTCGCGCACTTCATCGACGTCTACCTGTCGGTCGTCGACCTGGTCCGCACGCCCGAGGACGTCCGGCTGCTGACCTTCGAGGTCGCCCGTGACATGGCCCGGCAGAACATCCGCTACGCCGAGCTGACCATCACCCCGTACTCCTCCACCCGCCGCGGCATCGACGAGCGCGCCTTCATGGCGGCGATCGAGGACGCCCGCAAGGCGGCCGAGGCCGAGTTCGGCACGATCCTGCGCTGGTGCTTCGACATCCCCGGCGAGGCCGGCCTCGTCGCCGCCGAGGAGACCGCGCGGCTCGCCACCACCGACGGGCTGCGCCCGGAGGGCCTGGTCTCCTTCGGTCTGGGCGGCCCGGAGATCGGCGTGCCGCGCCCGCAGTTCAAGCCGTACTTCGACCTGGCCCGCGCGGCCGGCCTGCGCTCCGTCCCGCACGCGGGCGAGACGACCGGGCCCGGGACCGTCTGGGACGCGATCCGCGAGCTGGGCGCCGAGCGCATCGGCCACGGCACCAGCTCCGTCCAGGACCCCGAGCTGCTCTCGTACCTCGCCGAGCACCGGATCGCCCTGGAGGTCTGCCCGACGTCGAACATCGCGACCCGGGCCGTCGCCACCCTGGAGGAGCACCCGATCCGGCAGATGGTCGACGCCGGGGTGCTCGTCACCGTCAACAGCGACGACCCGCCGATGTTCGGCACGGACCTCAACACCGAGTACGCCGTCGCCGCCCGTCTCCTCGGCCTCGACGAGCGCGGTGTCGCCGCCCTCGCCAAGAACGCGGTGGAGGCCTCCTTCCTCGACGCGGCCGGCAAGGCCCGGATCGCCGCCGAGATCGACACGTACACGAACGACTGGCTGGCGCGCTGACGGCGGCGAGAATGGGGCCATGCGCTCCGTCACTGTCGTAGGTCATCGCGGCGACCCGTACCGCGTCCGCGAGAACACGCTCCCCTCGATCGCCTCGGCGATCGAGCGGGGGGCGGACGCCGTCGAGGTCGACGTCCGGCTGACGCAGGACGGGGTGCCCGTCCTGCTCCACGACGACACCCTGAAGCGCCTGTGGGGGCACGACCGGCCGCTCGCCGGCCTCACGCACGAGCGGTTGCGCGAGCTGACGCGCGGCGAGGTGCCGACCCTCCGCGACGCGCTGCTCGTCGCGGGGGACCACCGGCTGATGCTGGACCTGCCGGGCGGGAACGAGGACTCGGTCCGCCGGATCGTCGGCACGGTCCGCGAGTGCGGGGCCGGGGAGCGCGTCTACTACTGCGCGGGCGCCGTCGCCATGCTCCAGGTGCGGGCCGCCGATCCGGCCGCCGAGATCGCCCTGACCTGGACCACGCTCGCCCCGCCCCGGCCGGTGCTGCTCGACGCCGTGCGGCCGCGGTGGCTCAACTACCGTTTCGGTCTGGTGAGTCGGGAGCTGACCGAGCGGGTCCACCGGGACGGGCTGCTCGTCTCGACCTGGACGGCGGACACCGCGCGCACCATGCGTAAGCTGATCTTGACCGGGGTCGACGCGATCACCACGAATCGGGTCGACACCCTCGCCGCCCTGTTGCGAAAGGCTCGCGCGTGAACGACCGGATCAGGACCGACATCGCCCACAACGCCCGGGTGTGGAACTACTGGCTGGGCGGCAAGGACAACTATCCGGTGGACCGCGCGGTCGGCGACACCGTCACCGGCTTCTACCCGAGCATCGGCGAAGTGGCGCGCGCGGACCGGGCGTTCCTCGGGCGGGCGGTGACCCATCTGGCCGCCGAGGCGGGCGTCCGCCAGTTCCTGGACATCGGTACGGGCCTGCCGACCGCGGACAACACCCACGAGGTGGCGCAGCGGATCGCCCCCGACGCCCGGATCGTCTACGTCGACAACGACCCGATCGTCCTGACGCACGCCCGCGCGCTCCTGACCGGCGCGCCGGAGGGCGTCACCGAGTACGTGGACGCCGACGCCCACGACCCGGAGCGGATCGTCGCGGCGGCGGCCGGGGCCCTGGACCTGTCCCGCCCGGTCGCGGTGATGATGCTCGGCATCCTCAACTTCGTCCTGGACACCGACGAGGCCCGGTCGATCGTGCGGACCCTGATGGCCGCCGTGCCCTCCGGCAGCCATCTGGTGGTGACCCATCCGACGCTGGAGCCGGAGCTCGGCGGCGAGGGCAACAAGGCCGCGATGGCCTTCTGGAACGAGAACGCGACCCCGCCGATCACCGCCCGCTCCCGGCAGGAGTTCGCCTCCTTCTTCGAGGGCCTCGACCTCCTGGAGCCGGGCATCGTCTCCTGCTCGCGCTGGCGGCCCTCCTCCGGGGAGGCGCACGTGGTGGCGCAGTTCGGCGCGGTGGGCCGCAAGCCGTAATGGGCGTACGGGGGGACGTGCGCGGCGGGTGGGTGCGGGCGCGGGCCTGGGCCGCGGCGAACCCGTGGGCGGTGGACGTCGGGATCGCGCTGCTGGTGCAGGCGGCGATGACGATGCCGTTCGTGGTGCCGCGCGGGCCCGAGCTGGAACCGGCGACCTGGCCGGCGTACGGGCTGACGACGCTGACGGTGGTGCCGCTGGTCTGGCGGCGGCGGGCGCCGCTCGCCGTGCTGTTCGCGATCCTGGCGGCGAGCGCGCTGTACCGGCTGGCCCTGGAGGGTCCCGGGCAGCCGCTGCCGTACACCGGGCTCGTCGGCGTCTACACGATCGCCGCGCTGTCGCCGGGGTGGAAGCGGCTCGCGACGGCGGGGCTCATGCTGGTCGCGGTGCCGGCCTCGGTGTGGCTCAACACCCAGTCGGCGCGCGAACTCACCTTCTCCCTCTTCGTGTTCGGCGCCGCCTACGTCTTCGGTCGGCTCACGGACGCCCGGCAGCGGACGCAGCGGGTGGAGGCCGAGCGGGCGGCGGCGCGGGAGCGGGCCAGGATCGCGCGGGAGATGCACGACGTCCTGTCGCACGCGGTGAGCCTGATGGTGGTGCAGGCGGAGGCGGGTCCGGTCGCGGTGCGGGCCGCGCCGGAGCGCGCGGAGGCCGCGTTCGAGGCGATCTCGGAGACGGGCCGGGAGGCGATGGTCCAGCTGCGGCAGATGCTGGGGCTGCTGCGCGACGGCGGCGAGACGGCGGCGCCGCGCGAGCCGCAGCCGGACCTGGCGGACCTTCCCGGTCTCCTGGAGCGGGTGCGGGCGGGCGGTCTGACCGTCGGGTACGCGACGGAGGGCGGGGTGCGGGCGCTGCCCGCGGCGACCGGGGCGAGCGTCTACCGGATCGTGCAGGAGGCGCTGACGAACGTGGTGAAGCACGCGCGGGCCCGCACCGTCGACGTCCGGCTCGCCCACGCCGACGGCGTCCTGCGGGTCACGGTGACCGACGACGGGCGGGGCCCGCAGGGCGGTCCGGGCGGGCACGGCCTGGTGGGCATCCGGGAGCGGGCCGCCGCGCACGGCGGGACGGCGGAGGCGGGCCCGGGTCCGGGCGGCCGGGGGTTCGAGGTGCGGGCCCTGCTGCCCGTGGGGGAGGGGAAGGGATGACGATCCGGGTGGTGGTCGCGGACGACCAGGAGCTGGTGCGCAGCGGCTTCGCGATGATCCTGGACGCGCAGCCGGACATCGAGGTGGTGGCGGAGGCCGGGGACGGGGCGGAGGCCGTCGAGGCGGTGCGGCGGCTCGCGCCGGACGTGGCGCTGCTCGACATCCGGATGCCCCGGACGGACGGCATCGAGGCCTGCCGGGTGATCAGCGCGGAGTCCGGCTGCCGGACGGTGATGCTGACGACCTTCGACACCGACGCGTACGTGTACGAGGCGCTGCACGCGGGCGCGAGCGGTTTCCTCCTCAAGGACGTGCGGCGGGACGACCTCGTGCACGCGGTGCGGGTGGTGGCGGCGGGCGACTCGCTGCTCGCGCCGTCCGTGGCGCGGCGGCTCGTGGAGCAGTACACGACGGGCGGGCCGCGCAGGACCGATCCCCGGCTCGACGTCCTCACCGGGCGGGAGCGGGAGACCCTGCTGCTGCTCGCGCGGGGCCTGTCGAACGCGGAGATCGCGGCGGAGCTGGTGGTCAGCGACCACACGGTGAAGACGCACGTGGGCAACGTGCTGGCCAAGCTGGGGCTGCGGGACCGCGTCCAGGCGGTGATCTGCGCGTACGAGACGGGTCTGGTCGCGGCGGGCTCTCCCCCGCCCGGGGGAGGCGCGGGGCCCGGCCCCTCCCCCGCGCCGGGGAGGAACTGACCCGCCGAAGACCGCCGGTGCGGGCGATCCGCCGATCGTCCCCGGTCAGCAGGATGGAGCCATCGAGAACAACGGCTCACACCACCGGAGTTGACCATGCGGAAGTCCACCCGCGCCCTGCTCGCCGCCGCCCTGGTCCTGGGCGTCGCCGCCGGCCCGGCCCTCACCCCCGCCTTCGCGGCCACGACCCCGTCGGTGGCACAGGCCTCGACGCCCGACCTGTCGGCGGTCGTCGCGGGCCTCCCCCGCGCCGACGCGACGGCGGCGCTGGTCCGGGTCGGCGGCACCGAGGGTTCCTGGCGGGGCAGCGCGGGCGTGCACGACCTGGAGACGAACGCCCCGGCGGACCCGGCCGCCCGCTTCCGGGCCGGTTCGGTGACGAAGGTGTTCACGGCGGCGACCGTCCTCCAGCTGGCCGCGGAGGGCCGGATCGACCTGGACCGGCCGGCCCGCGCGTACCTCCCGGACCTGATCCCCGGCCGCTACGCCACGGTGACCGTGCGTCAGCTCCTGAACCACACCCACGGCATCCCGGCCGCCGACATGCCGGGCGAGACGGTCGAGGAGTGGTACGCGAACCGCTTCGCCGTCCACACCCCGGAGGAGCTGGTCCGCTCGGCGACGGCGCGGCCGCGCGAGTTCCGGCCGGGCACGAGGCAGCACTACCTGAACATCGGGTACACGATCGCGGGCCTGATCGTGGAGCGGGTCACGGGCGACTCGTACGAGCACCAGGTGGAGCGGCGGATCCTGCGGCCGCTGGGGCTGCGGGACACGTACTTCCCGCGCGGGGCGGCCGAGATCACCGGCCCGTACAACCACGGCTACCAGACGATGCGGCTCGACGACGGCACGACGGGCCTGCGAGACGTCTCGGTGTGGGGGACGACGGACGGCTGGGCGGCCGGGGACCTCCTCTCGACCACCATCGACCTGGAGCGATTCACCCGGGCCCTGTTCGCGGGCGGGGTGGTGCGGGGCCCGCTCCTGGAGGAGATGTTCACCCTCCCGAAGGTCCCCGACCTGAAGACCGGCGACCCGGCCGCGTACTCCGTCGGGCTGTCGATGAAGAGGCTCGGCGGCCGGGAGGTGTGGGGCAAGACGGGTGGCCGCTGGGGCTACAACGCGGCCATCGCGTCGACCCGCGACGGTGCCCGCACGCTCGTCTACAGCGTCAACTCCACGGACGCCAAGGGCCAGGACATGAACCCGACGGCCCTGCGCCTGATGGTGGCGGCCTACGGCCTGCCGGAGTGAGCGGTCTCGGGCCGGGCCGCTTCGAGCCGCTTGATCAGCCGGCGTACGTGGAGCAGCGGCAGGATGCCGATGACGCCGAACGACATGTCGACGACCGACCACCAGAAGGGGATGTCCCGGATCGGTCCGCAGATCAGGGCCAGTGGGACTATGCCGACGCAGGCGATCATGCCGAACTCGATCACCCAGACGTTGCGGACCGGGTCGCGGTACGGGCCGTGGAAGGCGACCGCGATGACGAGGTGCGCGAAGGCGAGCCAGTCGGTGCCGTAGAGCAGGTACGGGGACCGGGCGTCGGCGGCCGCGAGTCCCTCCCGCACCCGGTGGATCCACTCGGCGAGGCCGGGGAGGAGGTCGGCCACGGGCGAGGCCCACCCGGTCAGGGCGGAGTCGAGCAGGCGGAGTTCGGTGACGAGCGGGAAGGCGGTGGCCCCGCTCAGGACCAGGCAGACGACGAAGACGATCAGCCAGACGCGGATGCGCGCGAGAAGGGCTCTCGGCCCGTTCGGGTCGCTCATGGGGCCAGCGTACGCTCCTCTTGAACGCGTTCAGAAGTCAGGGCCCCATGTTTTTGAGCGCGTTCAGAACCGCGCCGCGATCCTCCGGCCGACCCCGTGCGCCACCACCGTCGCGCCCGCCGCCACCGCGAGCCCCGCCGCCACTCCCCCGGCCGTGACCGGCCGCAGCACCCCGGCCCGCCGCAGCCGGCGGCGGGCCCACAGGGAGAAGGGAATGACGACGAGCGGCGAGGTCGGCGCGCCGGGCGTCGCGCCCCGCGCCACGGCGGCCTGCGCGAGGTGCACGAGCCCGTGCAGCCCGAAGCCGGTCACCGCCCCCTGGTAGAGGCCGGACCGGCCGCCGGAGCGCGCGCCCGCCACGGCCGCCGCGCCGACGATCACCGCCATCACCCCGACGGCGGCGGTGAATTCACGCTCGTCGACGGACTCGACGGCCTTCCACACCCGTTCTGGCACGCCGGGGAAGCGTTCACGCAGTCCCGGCAGGTTCTCCCGGAGCCAGCGCGGGCCACGCACGAGTTCTTCGGCGTCGTGCACGGCCCAGGCGAGGAACAGACCGTAGGTGACCAGCGGATCGAGGCGCGTGTCCGTCATGATCGGTCCAACTCACAGGCCCACGATCGAGTTCCACCGCTTCGCGAACTCCTGGCGCTCCTCGGTGGTGATGTCCCGGGCGATGGCGAGCCGGCCGCGCATGCCGGCGTCCGGGAAGATCAGCGGGTCCTCGGCGAGCGCCACGAGCTCCTCGTCGCCGGAGTCCGCGAGGACGGCCTGCGCGGCCGGCACCGGGCAGACGTAGTTGACCCAGGCGGCGAGTTCGGCGGCGACCTCGGGTTCGTAGTAGTAGTCGACGAGCTTCTCGGCGTTGGACTTGTGCTGCGCGAGGTTGGGGACCATGAGGGACTCGGCCCACAGTTCGGCGCCCTCCTCGGGCACGACGAACTCGATGTCCGGATTGTCGGCCTGGAGCTGGATGACGTCGCCGGAGTACGCCTGGCAGGCGAGGACGTCGCCGGTGGACAGGTCCTTGATGTAGTCGTTCCCGGTGAAGCGCCGGATGTGCTTCTTCCGGACGAGTCCCTCGATCTGCTCGCACAGGCCGTGGAAGTCGTCGCCGGTCCACCTGGTCACGTCGACGCCCCTGCCCAGCATGAGCAGGGCGAAGGACTCGTCGAGCCCGGACAGCAGGGTGACCTTGCCGCGCAGGTCGTCGGCCCACAGCTCCCTCGTGGAGCGCAGTTCGCGGCCGAGCTTCTTCCGGTTGTACGCGATGCCGGTGATCCCGGACTGCCAGGGCACGCTGTGCAGCCGGCCGGGGTCGAAGGCGGGTGACTTCAGCTGCGGGTCGAGGTGGCGCGTGACGTGCGGCTGGGCGGTGCGGTCCATCTCCTGGACCCAGCCGAGGCGGACGAAGCGGGCGGCCATCCAGTCGCTGACGACGATCAGGTCGCGCCCGGTCTCCTGGTGGTTCATCAGGGACGGGCTGATCTTGCCGAAGAACTCGTCGTTGTCGTTGATCTCCTCGGTGTACCGCACGGAGATCCCGGTCCGCTTCCGGAAGGCGTCGAGGGTCGGCCGCTTCGACGCGTGGTCGTCATCGGTGTCGATGTACAGCGGCCAGTTGGCGAAGTCGAGGATCCGGTCGCGCGCCGAGAGGTCCCGGCCGGCCCGGTCGCCCTCCTCGACGTAGGCGGCGGGAACCCCGCACCCGGCGAGCAGGGCCCCGGCCCCGGCACCGCCGATGCCGCGCAGCAGGGACCGGCGGGACATGTGTTTCCTGGCTGTCGCTCTCACACGGGCAGCATCCCGGCCCGCCGCGACCTGCGGCAATGGACGGTCCGTCGAGCGACGGCGCGCGGCCCCGACACCCTGTCGATCAAGGTGTCGGGGCCGCGCGGGGGTCCGGGGCGGATCAGCCCAGGGAGGTCATGACGTGCTTGATGCGGGTGTAGTCCTCGAAGCCGTAGGCGGAGAGGTCCTTGCCGTAACCGGACTTCTTGTAGCCGCCGTGGGGCATCTCGGCGACGAGCGGGATGTGGGTGTTGATCCACACGCAGCCGAAGTCGAGGGCCTTGGACATGCGCATCGCGCGCGCGTGGTCCTTGGTCCAGACGGAGGAGGCGAGGGCGTACTCGACGCCGTTCGCGAACTCCAGGGCCTGGGCCTCGTCCGTGAAGGACTGGACGGTGATGACCGGGCCGAAGACCTCGTTCTGCACGATCTCGTCGTCCTGCTTGAGGCCGGAGACGACGGTCGGGGCGTAGAAGTAGCCCTTGTCGCCGACGCGGTGACCGCCGGCCTCGACCTTGGCGTGCGCCGGGAGGCGGTCGATGAAGCCGGCGACCTGCTTCAGCTGGTTGGCGTTGTTGAGCGGGCCGTACAGCACGTCCTCGTCGTCCGGCTGACCCGTCTTCGTCTCGGCGGCGGCCTTGGCGAGGGCGGCGACGAACTCGTCGTGGATGGACTCGTGCACGAGGACACGGGTCGCGGCCGTACAGTCCTGGCCGGCGTTGAAGAAGCCGGCGACCGAGATGTCCTCGACGGCCTTCTCGATGTCGGTGTCCTCGAAGACGACGACCGGGGCCTTGCCGCCCAGCTCCAGGTGGACGCGCTTGACGTCCTTGGCCGCCGACTCCGCGACCTGCATGCCGGCGCGGACCGAGCCGGTGATGGAGGCCATCGCCGGGGTCGGGTGCTCGACCATGGCCTTGCCCGTCTCGCGGTCGCCGCAGACGACGTTGAAGACGCCCTTGGGGACGATCTGGCCGATGATCTCGGCCATCAGGACGGTCGACGCGGGGGTCGTGTCCGAGGGCTTGAGGACGACGGTGTTGCCCGCGGCGAGCGCCGGGGCGAACTTCCACACGGCCATCATCATCGGGTAGTTCCACGGCGCGACCTGCGCGCAGACGCCGACCGGCTCGCGGCGGATGATGGAGGTCATGCCCTCCATGTACTCGCCGGCGGACTTGCCCTCCAGCAGCCGGGCGGCACCGGCGAAGAAGCGGATCTGGTCCACCATCGGCGGGATCTCCTCGCTGGCGACGAGGGCGGTCGGCTTGCCGGTGTTCAGCACCTCGGCGGCGATGAGGTCCTCGGCGCGCTCCTCGAAGGCGTCCGCGATCTTGAGGAGCACCTTCTGGCGCTCGGACGGCGTGCTGTCACGCCAGGCGGGGAAGGCGGTCGCGGCGGCCTCCATGGCGGCGTCGACGTCGGCCTGTCCCGAAAGCGGGGAGGTGGCGTACACCTCACCGGTGGCCGGGTTGACCACGTCGATGGTGCGGCCGTCGGCCGCGTCGCGGAACTCCCCGTTGATGTAGTTACGCAGCCGGCGCAGCTCGGTGGTCACTTGCCACCCCTCCTGTCACGTTCTGTCTTCGCACACCTTCGTGCGGTGTCCCGATGGGCGAGACACCCCAGCCTAATCGGTTCACTGACGCTTTCAACAGCCCCGACCCTCCTCAACTTCGGATTCAGTAAGATCCAGAGCGCTTCACAACGAATTTCATCAGTCTGGGCTTGCACGACTGACAATCTCGGTGCACAGTGAAGTCGTGGCCAGTCGAAGCACAGACCCCAGAACCGGAACCGGTTCGTCCCCGACGATCGACGCCGTCTCCCTGGCGATCATCAAGCAGCTCCAGGAGGACGGCCGTCGCCCCTACGCCGCCATCGGAAAGGCCGTCGGCCTCTCCGAAGCGGCCGTGCGGCAGCGCGTCCAGAAGCTGCTCGACCAGGGCGTCATGCAGATCGTCGCCGTCACCGACCCCCTCACCGTGGGTTTCCGACGGCAGGCGATGGTCGGCATCAACGTCGAGGGTGACCTGGATCCGGTCGCGGAGGCACTGACGGCCATGGCCGAGTGCGAGTACGTGGTGATGACCGCGGGCTCCTTCGACCTCATGGTGGAGATCGTCTGTGAGGACGACGATCACCTGCTGGATGTGATCAACAAGCGCATCCGCACCCTCCCCGGCGTTCGCTCCACCGAGAGCTTCGTCTACCTCAAGCTCAAGAAGCAGACCTATATGTGGGGAACTCGATAACCGTGACCCAGGACCTCTCCAAGACCGCCTACGACCACCTGTGGATGCACTTCACCCGCATGTCGTCGTACGAGAACAACCCCGTCCCGACCATCGTCCGCGGTGAGGGCACCTACATCTTCGACGACAAGGGCAAGCGCTACCTCGACGGTCTCGCGGGTCTCTTCGTGGTCAACGCCGGACACGGCCGCCAGGAGCTGGCCGAGGTCGCGTACAAGCAGGCCCAGGAGCTCGCGTTCTTCCCCGTGTGGTCGTACGCGCACCCCAAGGCCGTCGAGCTCGCCGAGCGCCTGGCCGGCTACGCCCCGGGCGACCTCAACAAGGTCTTCTTCACCACCGGTGGCGGCGAGGCCGTCGAGACCGCGTGGAAGCTCGCCAAGCAGTACTTCAAGCTGCAGGGCAAGCACACCAAGTACAAGGTCATCTCGCGTGCGGTCGCCTACCACGGCACCCCGCAGGGCGCCCTGTCCATCACCGGCCTCCCGGCCCTCAAGGCCCCCTTCGAGCCGCTGGTCCCCGGCGCGCACAAGGTGCCGAACACCAACCTCTACCGCGCCCCGATCCACGGCGACGACCCCGAGGCCTTCGGCCGCTGGGCCGCCGACCAGATCGAGCAGCAGATCCTCTTCGAGGGCCCCGACACCGTCGCGGCCGTCTTCCTGGAGCCGGTGCAGAACGCCGGTGGCTGCTTCCCGCCGCCGCCCGGCTACTTCCAGCGCGTCCGCGAGATCTGCGACCAGTACGACGTGCTGCTCGTCTCCGACGAGACGATCTGCGCCTTCGGCCGCCTCGGCACGATGTTCGCCTGTGACAAGTTCGGCTACGTGCCGGACATGATCACCTGCGCCAAGGGCATGACCTCGGGCTACTCCCCGATCGGCGCCTGCATCGTCTCGGACCGCATCGCGGAGCCGTTCTACAAGGGCGACAACACCTTCCTGCACGGCTACACCTTCGGCGGCCACCCGGTCTCCTCGGCCGTGGCCCTGGCGAACCTCGACATCTTCGACAAGGAAGGCCTCAACCAGCACGTGCTGGACAACGAGGGCGCCTTCTTCTCGACGCTGTCGAAGCTGCACGACCTGCCGATCGTCGGCGACGTCCGCGGCAACGGCTTCTTCTACGGCATCGAGCTCGTCAAGGACAAGGCCACCAAGGAGTCCTTCAACGACGAGGAGGTGGAGCGCGTCCTGTACGGCTTCCTCTCCAAGGCGCTGTACGACGCCGGCCTGTACTGCCGTGCCGACGACCGTGGCGACCCGGTCATCCAGCTGGCCCCGCCGCTGATCGCCGACCAGGGCACCTTCGACGAGATCGAGGGAATCCTGCGCAACGTGCTCACCGAGGCGTGGACCAAGCTGTAAACACGGAGCTGCGAGGACCGAACCACGGCGGTCCCCCAGAGCATCACGCCGCCCTCACGGCGTGACCCCCACGGCCCGGGCGTGCCGCCATCCGAGTGGATGGCGGCGGCCCGGGCCGTGTGCTGTCCGTACAACCGGATATGGATCCTTACGGTGCCGAGTGACCGACAGGCCCGTCCCTTCGTTCCCCCGGACGGGGGTAGGGCCTGATCCGTGAGACAGGCCCTGAGCGAGTATCGGATCCGACATCGAGGTGTACGCGATGGCCCCACCGGACAACGACGTGCTCTGGGCGCGTTCCCTGCACTGCGCCCTGGGCGGTTCGGACGCGCTCAGCGGCGTCTCCCTCGGCGTCCGCGAAGGCGAGATCCTCGCCGTCGTCGGCCCCCGCGGCAGCGGCAAGACCACCCTCCTGCGCTGCCTCTCCGGCCAGCTCGTCGCCCAGCAGGGCGAGGTCTGGTTCAACAGCGCCCCCGTGCACACCCTGGGCCCCGCCCAGCGCGAACGGCTCCGGCGCGACCGCTTCGGCTGGATCGACCCCGAACCCGGCCTCGTCCCCGAACTCACCGGCTGGGAGAACACCGCCCTGCCGCTGCTGCTCCGCGGCACCTCCCACCGGGCCGCGAAGACCGCCGCCCTGGAATGGCTGGAACGCCTCGACATCGGCGGCTGCGCCCGCAAACGGCCGCACGCCCTCACCCAGTCCCAGCGCCAGCGCATCGCGATCGCCCGCGCCCTGGTCACCACCCCGTCGGTCCTCTTCGCCGACGAACCGACCGCCACCCTGCACCGGGCCGACGGCGCGCAGGTCCTGCGCACCCTCACGGCCGCGGCCCGCTCGCACGACATCACCGTGCTCCTCGCCACCCACGACGGCGAGGTCGCGGCACTCGCCGACCGCACCGTCACCCTCCTCGACGGGCGGAGAGTCGCCGCCGTACCCCCGGCGTCAGGGGCGGAGGGCGTCGCCGCGTGCTCGCTCTCCGTCTAGCCCGCGGGACCCACCCCCTCGTCCTGACGCGCCGGCTCCTCGTCGCCGCCGCGGCCGCGGGGGTGGGCTTCCTCCTGCTCTGCACCCTCGGATACGCCGTCGGGCACCCCGAGCAGTCCTCGGCCTCGGTGCTGCGGCTGCTCTGGTGCGCCCTGCCGCTCGCCGCCACCGTCCAGTTCGCCGTCGCCGTCGCCCGTACCGACCCCAGCACCCGGCCGCGCCCCGGGCTCTCCGCCGTCGGACTCGGCCCCGCCCGGCTCACCGCGATCGCCGCCGCCTCGACGGCCGTCGCCTGCACCCTCGGCTCCACGGTCGCGCTCCTGTTCTACCTGCACCTGCGCGGCGACATCACCGGCCTGCCCTTCGACGGGGCGGCCGCCGGGCTCCTCGCCGCCGACCAGCCGGTCCCCCTCGCGGCCGCCCTCACCCTGCTCGCCGTCCTGCCGGTCGCCGCCGCCACGGCCGCCGGCCTGGCGCTGCGCCCCCGCACCGCGCCCGCCGCGCCGGAGGGCGTCGAGAAGACGATGCCGTCCGGCCTGCCCTGGGGGGTCGCCCTGGTCGCGGTCGGCCTCGCGACCGAGACGTACGCGAGCCGGAGCGGCTCCGGGAACGGCCTCCCGCTGCCGGGCGACTTCGACGGCAACCCGGCGGGCGTCCTCGCCGGCTGGGTCCTCACCGCCGTGGGCCTCGCCCTGGCCGGGCCGGGCCTCGCACACGGCTGCGGCCGGCTCCTCCAGGCCGTCCGGCCGGGCGCCACCCGGCTGCTCGCCGGCCGCGTCCTGATGGACGAGTCCCGCCGCATCGGCCGGCCGCTCGGGGTGGTCAGCGCGGTGCTCTCGGGCCTCCTCGCGGCGTCGCGACTGTACGCGTCGGACGGGGACCCCGAGGCCTTCGGCCCGCTCACCGGCCTCGGCGCGGCCCTGATCCTGGCCTGCACCACCGCCACCCTCCTGACCGCCGCGCTGGAGTCCCGGCAGGGCCGCGCCCACACCACCGAGGCGCTCCTGCGCATCGGCGCCCCGCCCACCGTCCTCCGCACGGCGGCCCTGCTGCGCGCCGCCGCCCTGCTCGCCGTCTTCCTCCCCCTGACCTGGGCGGTCGCGGAACTGGCGGCGCTGCCGCTGACGGGCTGAACCGCCCGCGCGAGGGGCCGCCCGCCGCGGCGGCCCCTATCGTGGGCCCATGGCGACGCTCCCCCCGGCACACCGCCCGCCCCCCGGACCGCGCGGGCACGGACACGAGGTCCACACCCTGGCCGAGTTCGACGCGGCGCTCGCCCGGTCCGGCTCGCTCGCCGGCCTGCGGATCCAGTCCGTCGACCTCACCGACCGGACCTTCGCCCTGCTCGCCGCCGTCACCGCCGACGCCGTCTTCCTCGGCTGCCCCATGGAGCCGGAGGCCGCCGCCAAGGTCCGCGCCGACGGGGCCCTCGTCTTCCCGCCCGTCCCCGAGCTGCCCTTCGACCCCTACCGGGCACGGCTCTACACGCCCGAGGAACTCTTCGAGGGGATCGCCGAGACCGGGTACGAGGCGACGCCCGACTTCCTCGCGTACGCCTGGTTCGGCCGGACCAGGGCCGACGGCGACATCCTCTCCTCCATGCTCCGCTCCCTGCACGACGACGCCGTCTCCGACGCCCTCGACGAACTCCTCGACGGGGCCGGGGTCGTCGGCGTCATGGGCGGACACGCGATGGGCCGGGGCACGGAGGCGTACGCGGGCGCGGCCCGGCTCGGCAGGACCCTGGCCCGCGCCGGGCTGACCGTGGCGACCGGCGGCGGACCGGGCGCGATGGAGGCCGCGAACCTCGGCGCGTACCTCGCCCCCTTCGACGACGCGGCCTTCGCCTCGGCGCTCGACCTGCTCGCCCGGGCCCCGTCCTTCACCCCGTCGGTGACGGACTGGGCCCGCGCGGCCTTCGCGGTCCGGGCCCGGTGGCCGGGCGGCGGGGACTCGGTCGGCATCCCCACCTGGTTCTACGGCCACGAGCCGCCGAACCCCTTCGCCGGCCACATCGCCAAGTACTTCGCCAACGCCACCCGTGAGGACGGCCTCCTGGCCCGCTCGACGGCGGGCATCGTCTTCCTGCCGGGCTCGGCGGGCACGGTCCAGGAGATCTTCGACAACGCGACCCCGAACTACTACGGGTCCCGGGGCGCCCCGACCCCGATGGTCCTGGTGAACCGCGCCCACTGGACCACCCGCCTCCCCGCCTGGCCCCTCCTGGAGGCCCTCGCCGCAGACCGCCCGATGGCGGCCCGGATCGCTCTGGTCGACTCGATCGACGAGGCCCCGGAGGCCCTGGAACGCCTCGGCAAGTAACCGTCCCCCACCACTCCTCACGCCCCCACACCCACCGGGCGACGCCCCCCGTTGCGGGCAGTCGTCCCACCGGTGCGGTGCCCACCCCCGCGCCCCCGTCGCGGGCGCCCACCCCGTTGTGGGCAATCGTTCCGCTGGGGCGGAACGGGTGGGCACAACGGACCCGCGCCCTGCCGGCGCCCGAGGCTGCTGTGCCTGGACCCGCACCCCGTGCACAGCTCGCTGGTGGTGCGGGTCCAGGCGCGGGACGCGGAGGCGCCGCTGGAGGGCGCCGTCCCGTGTGCCCACCCGTCCCGCCCCAGCGGGACGATTGCCCACACGGGGGGGGTGGGCGGGAGAGCCGCCCCACAGGGCGCGGGCGCGCACGGGCGGGGGCGCCGGTCCGGTGGACGCGGGCCCCGCACGGGCAAGGGCGACGGTCCGGTGGGGTGTCACTTCCGCCAGTACAGGTGGTGCGTGACCTTCCCGCTCGGGCTGGGCACGACATCACAGTGGAAGCGGTCGAGCAGCTCCTCGGGCGAGTCCCAGAGCTTCACCCCCGCCCCGAGCTTCACCGGCGACACCGCGACGTGCAGGGTGTCGACGAGGTCCGCGTCGAGGAACTCCCGGATGGTGGTGGCCCCGCCACCGAGGCGGACGTCCTTCCCCTGGGCCGCCTCCTTCGCCCGCGCGAGCGCCGTCGCCGGGTCCGCGTCGACGAAGTGGAACGTGGTGTCGGAGAGCGTGAACGACGGACGCGGGTGGTGGGTCAGCACGAACACCGGCGTGTGGAAGGGCGGCTCGTCGCCCCACCAGCCCTTCCACTCCTCGTTCTCCCAGGGCCCGCGCTGGGGCCCGAACTTGTTGCGGCCCATGATCTCGGCCCCGATGTTCCGGTGGAAGTCCCGCGTCAGATAGTCGTCGAGGCCCCGGCTGCCCCCGGGGTCGGTGCGGTTCGGCCAGCTCGCCGTGGCCCCCGCCCACGAGAACATGGCCGCGGGATCCGCGTGCCCGAAAGGCCGTTCAAGGCTCTGGCCCTCCCCCGTACCGAATCCGTCGGACGAGACCATGAAGTTCTGCACCCTGAGCAACTGGCCCATGGCTGTTCCTCCCGCGTGGTCGACAGTGCGACGACGGTGGGACGCCGCACGCACAGGAGACTCCCCCGACCGGGGAAACTCATCGCCCCGCGCTACGGAACCCCGTCCCCCAGCACCACCACGTCCTCCACCCGGAACTCCACGCCCACCGCGGCCCCCTCCTCCGGCGCCTCCCGGAGCGGAACCTCGGCCTCCAGGGCGGGCCCCTCGACCGGGCGGAGCCGTACGACGACCTGGCTGCCCCGGAAGGTCCGGGACTCCACCGTCCAGCCGGGCCCGTCCTCCACGAGCCGCACCCCGCCCGGGCGGACGAGGAGCCGCCGCTCGCCCTCCGGCGAGCCGTCCGGGACCGGGACCTTCCCCCACACCGTCTGCGCGACGGCACCCGTCACCCGCGCCGCCACCACGTTGTCGAAGCCCAGGAACCGTGCCACGAACTCCGACGCGGGCCGCCGCCACACCTCGGCCGGCGGGCCCGACTGGGCAATCCGCCCGTCCCGCATGACCACGAGCCGGTCGGCGAGCGCGAAGGCCTCGCCCTGGTCGTGGGTGACGGCGAGGACCGTCGTCCCGAGCCGCCCGAAGAGCTGCCGCAGCTCCACGACGAGCCGCTCCCGCAGGCCCCGGTCGAGCTGGCCGAGCGGTTCGTCGAGCATCAGGAGCCGGGGGCGGGGCGCGAGCGCGCGGGCGAGCGCCACCCGCTGCTGCTCGCCGCCGGACAGCGCGGCGACGGACCGCCGCTCGGCGCCGGGGAGGCCGACGAGGTCGAGCAGCTCCCGCACGCGCTCCGCCCGTTCGGCCTTCCCGGCGCCCCGCATGCGGAGGCCGAAGGCGACGTTGCCGCCGACGTCCCGCTGCGGGAAGAGCTGGTGGTCCTGGAACATCAGGCCGACGCCCCGCCGGTGCACCGGCACCCCGGCCTGATCGGCGCCGCCGAGCAGCACCCGGCCGCCGTCGAGCGACTGGAGCCCGGCGACGGCCCGCAGCAGCGTGGACTTGCCGCTGCCGCTCGGGCCGAGCACGCACACGATCTCGTGCTCGGCGACGTCCAGGTCCACGGCGTCGAGCACGGCCCGCTCCCCGAACCGTACGGTCGCTTCCTCGATCGACAGCATCAGAACTCCCCGGAGGTCCGGTCGGTGCGGAGCCGTTCGAGCAGCAGCAGGGACACCGCGCACACCACCATCAGAATCGTCGAGAGGGCCATCGCCTGGCCGTAGTTGAGCTCACCGGGCCGGCCGAGCAGCCGGGCCACCGCCACCGGCAGCGTCGGGCTGTCGGGCCGGGCGATGAACACGGTCGCCCCGAACTCGCCGAGCGACACCGCGAACGCGAACCCGGCCGCGACGAGCAGCGCCCGCCGCACCATCGGCAGGTCCACCTCCCGCCAGGCCCGCCACGGCGAGGCGCCGAGCACGGCCGCCGCCTCCCGCAGCCGCTCGTCCACCGCCCGCAGGACCGGCAGCATCGTCCGTACGACGAAGGGCACGCCGACCAGGGCCTGGGCGAGCGGCACGAGGATCCAGCTGGCCCGCAGGTCCAGCGGCGGTTCGTCGAGGGTGATGAGGAAGCCGAAGCCGACGGTGACGGCGGACACCCCGAGCGGCAGCATCAGCAGCGCGTCGAAGCCCCGCACGAGCCGCCCCGCACGCCGGGTCAGGGCCGCCGCCGCGAGCCCGCCGACCAGCACCGCGATGGCGGTGGCGGCCACCGCGTACCGCAGCGAGTTACCGATCGCCTCCAACGGCGGCACGAGGAAGGTCCCGGACTCGTCGAGCGAGCCGAGCGCCCGGTAGTAGCCGAGCCCGTACCCGTGCGGCCCGGCGAAGGAACGCTCCACGAGCACACCGAGCGGCAGCAGGATCAGCAGCCCCACGGAGAGCAGCACACCCACGAGCAGCACCCACTGCCCTGCGCCGCGCGGCCGCCGCGCGGTCCGCTCCGGCGCCACGAGCCGCAGGGCGGTCTCCCGCCGCCGTACCGTCCGGGCGTGCACGCCCAGGATCGCGCCGACCGCCACGAACTGGACGAGCGTGAGCACGGCCGCCGTCGGCAGGTCGAGCAGCCGGGCGGTCTGCCGGTAGATCTCGGACTCCAGCGTGGAGTACGCCTCCCCGCCGAGGATCTGCACGACGCCGAAGGAGGTGAAGGTGAAGAGGAAGACCATCAGGGCCGCCGCCGCCACCGCCGGCACGAGCGCGGGCAGCGTCACCGTCCGCCAGGCCGTCCAGCGCGAGGCGCCGAGGACCCGGGCGGCCTCCTCCTGGCGCGGGTCGAGCTGCGACCAGAGACCGCCGACGGTCCGGACGACGACCGCGTAGTTGAAGAAGACGTGCGCGAGGAGGATCGCCCACACGCTGGTGTCGAGCCGCACCCCCCACAGCTCGTCGGTGAGCCCGCCCCGGCCGACGAGCGCCAGGAACGCCGTGCCGACGAGGACGGTCGGCAGCACGAACGGCACCGTGACGACGGCCCGCAGCACGCTCTTGCCGGGGAAGTCGAAGCGGGCGAAGACGTACGCCCCGGGCAGCGCCACCAGCAGGGTGAGGCCGGTGGAGGCGAGCGCCTGCCAGACGGTGAAGCCGAGCACGTCGAGGATGTCCGGCCGGGTCAGCGTCTCGCCGATCCGGCCGAACCGCCAGGCGCCGTCCGGGCGGAGCCCCCGGTCCACGATGGACACGACGGGCCAGGCGAAGAAGACCCCGAAGAACGCGACGGGCAGGGCCATCAGCCCCAGCCGCGTCGCGCTCCCCCGGAGGTCGCGGGTCACTTCAGGACGAGCGACGACCACTGCTGGATCCACGGGTCACGCTTCTCTGCGATCTTCTCGGGCGCCATGGTCTCCGGCTTCTCGATCACCACGCCGTGCTTGGTGAACAGCTCCGGCAGGGCCGCGTCCTTCGCCACCGGGTTGACGAACATCTGCAGCGGCATGTCCTCCTGGAACTCCTTGGAGATCAGGAAGTCGATCAGCGCCTTGCCGCCCTCGGGGTTCTTCGCGCCGTTCAGCAGGCCCGCGAACTCGGTCTGCCGGAAGCAGGTGCCCGTGGAGACGCCGGTGGGCGCCACCTTCGGCTGCGGCTCGCCGTACAGCACCTCGACCGGCGGGCTGGAGGCGTACGACACGACCAGCGGCCGGTCGCCCTTGGCCTGCTTGCCTCCGGCCGAACCGGAGAACTCCTGGTTGTAGGCGAGCTCCCAGCTGTCGACGGTCTTCACGCCGTTCGCCCTGAGCTTCTTCCAGTAGTCCTGCCAGCCGTCGTCGCCGTACTTCGCGGCCGTGCCGAGGAGGAAACCGAGACCCGGGGAGGATCGCTCGGGGTTCTCCACCACCAGCAGGTCCTTGTACGCCGGCTTCGCGAGGTCGTCGAAGGTGACCGGCGGCGCCAGCTTCTTGTCCGCGAAGTACTTCTTGTCGTAGTTGACGCAGATGTCGCCGGAGTCGATCGGGGTGACCCGGTGCTCCTTGTCGAGCTGGTACGCGGCCGGGACGCGGTCCAGTCCCTTCGCCTCGTACGGGACGAAGATCCCGTTGTCGAGGGCGCGGGACAGCAGCGTGTTGTCGACGCCGAAGAAGACGTCGCCCTGCGGGGAGCCCTTCGTCAGGATCTCCTTGTTGACGGCCTCACCGGCGTCGCCGCTCTTCAGCACCTTGACGGTGAAGCCGGTCCGCTTGGTGAAGTCCGCCAGCACCTCCTTGGAGGCGTTGAACGAGTCGTGGCTCACGAGGGTGACGGTCTTGGGCGCGGGCGTGCCGCTCCTGCCCGCCGCCGGGGTGTCCTCGCCGCCGCACGCGGCCAGACCGGTGACGCCGAGCGCCACGACGATCGCGACGGCAGCGGCCTTCTTGATGCTCACTGAGATTCCTCCTGGGTGTGACCAGGAAGAGACGCGGCCCCGCCCGCGTCCGGGGGACGCGGGCAGGGCGCAACAGCTCGAGTTACGACCGAACTCCCTACCCAGAATGACCTGGGCGAGGTTCAGAGGGTCTGCGGTCTACGGTTACCGCACTCTCAGCGCTGTGGCGCTCCCCTGTCGGAATATGCAGATGTGTTCGAGCTCAGACTACAAGGTCAGCGCTCGGCGGCCGCGAGCTGTCCACAGGCGCCGTCGATCTCCTGACCGCGGGTGTCCCGCACGGTCACCGGCACGCCGTGGCGGGCGATCGCCTCCACGAAGGCCTTCTCGTCCTCGGGACGGGACGCCGTCCACTTGGACCCGGGCGTCGGGTTCAGCGGGATCAGGTTGACGTGCACCCGCTTGCCCTTGAGCAGCCGGCCCAGCAGGTCGCCACGCCAGGCCTGGTCGTTGATGTCCCGGATGAGGGCGTACTCGATGGAGATCCGGCGCCCCGACTTCTCCGCGTACTCCCAGGCCGCGTCGAGGACCTCCCGGACCTTCCAGCGCGTGTTCACCGGTACCAGCGTGTCCCGCAGCTCGTCGTCGGGCGCGTGCAGCGACACCGCGAGCCGGCACTTGAAGCCCTCGTCGGCGAAGCGCAGCATCGCGGGCACGAGACCGACGGTGGAGACGGTGATGCCGCGCTGCGAGAGCCCCAGCCCGTCCGGCTCGGGGTCGGTGAGCCGCCGGATGGCGCCGACGACCCGCTTGTAGTTGGCGAGCGGCTCACCCATGCCCATGAACACGATGTTGGACAGCCGCGCCGGTCCCCCGGGCACCTCCCCGTCCCGCAGGGCCCGCATCCCGTCCACGATCTGGTGCACGATCTCGGCGGTCGACAGGTTCCGGTCGAGCCCCGCCTGCCCGGTCGCGCAGAACGGACAGTTCATGCCGCAGCCGGCCTGCGAGGAGATGCACATGGTCACCCGGTCCGGGTAGCGCATGAGCACCGACTCCACGAGCGTGCCGTCGTGCAGCCGCCACAGCGTCTTGCGGGTGGTGTCGTCGTCGCACGAGATGTGCCGCACCACGGACATCAGGTCGGGCAGCAGCTCCCCGGCCAGCTTCTCCCGCGAGGCGGCCGGGATGTCGGTCCACTCGGCGGGGTCGTGCGCGTATCGCGCGAAGTAGTGCGTGGACAGCTGCTTGGCGCGGAAGGGCTTCTCGCCGATCGCGGCGACGGCCTCCTTCCGCTCGGCGGGCGAGAGGTCGGCCAGGTGCCGCGGCGGCTTCTTGGCTCCGCGGGGGGCGACGAAAGTGAGTTCTCCGGGCTTCGGCATGGTGATACCAGTGTCGCAGAGATAAGAGGAAGGGCCCGCCGCCCTGTGGACAACGAGCCCCTCCGTACGAAACCCCTGCTCAGCCCGTACCGACGAACAACGCCAGCAGCAGCCACACCACCGGCGCCGTCGGCAGCAGCGAGTCCAGCCGGTCCATGATGCCGCCGTGGCCCGGCAGCAGCGTGCCCATGTCCTTGATGCCCAGGTCCCGCTTGATCATGGACTCGCCGAGGTCGCCGAGCGTCGCGCTCGCCGCCACCGCCAGGCCGAGGACCAGACCCTGCCACCAGGCACCCTCGTCGATCATGAACTCCATGCACAGCGCGCCCGCCGCCATCGCGAACGTCACCGCGCCGACCAGGCCCTCCCGGGTCTTGCCGGGGCTGATCCGCGGGGCCAGCTTGTGCTTGCCGAAGCGCCAGCCGATCGCGTACGCCCCGGTGTCGCTGACCACCGTCAGGATCAGGAAGGTCAGCACCCGCTGCGGCCCGTCGTCCGCGGTCAGCAGCAGCGCCACGAAGGTCGCCAGGAACGGCACGTAGAACGCGGCGAAGACCCCCGCCGTGACGTCCTTCAGATACCCCTCGGGCGGCTCCGTCATCCGCCAGACGAGCACCGCCAGCGCCGTCAGGGCCATCGCCACCCAGGCGCCCTCGGGGCCCCGGACGTAGCCGGCGACGACCATCGCCGCGCCGCCGACCGCGAGCGGGACCAGCGGAGCCTTGATCGCCTTGCGCTCCTGGAGGCGGGAGGTCAGCTCCCACAGGCCGACGACCACGGCGACCGCTATCACGCCGACGAACGCCGGCTTCCAGATGAACAGCGACGCGATGATGACGGCACCGAGTCCGACCCCGACGCCTATGGCCGCGCCCAGGTCGCGGCCCGCGCTCTTCTTCTGCCGCGGCGCCGGCGGAGGCGGGGTGGGGCTGGACATGGGCTCCTGCGGGTGCTCGTGCGGCGTCTCGTCACGGAACAGGGGACCGCTCGGGCGAGCGGCCCCCCGGCCGTGACCGTCCTGGAATCCGCCGGCGGGAACGTCGGGCACGATGGGCATGGGCCGAGTCTGCGCCGCCTGATGCCGATCGTATGCGGGACCCGCCGGGGCAGGCCCCTGGTAGGGTCCCCCACCGCCGGAACCGGCCGGGGCCCCCCAGGAAGAGTCGTTCATCAGACCTCGAGCAGCTCGGCTTCCTTGTGCTTGAGCAGCTCGTCCACCTGCGCGACGTACTTCGCGGTGGTGTCGTCGAGCTCCTTCTCGGCGCGGCGGCCCTCGTCCTCGCCGACCTCGCCGTCCTTGACGAGCTTGTCGATGGTCTCCTTGGCCTTGCGGCGGACCGAGCGGATCGAGATCTTCGAGTCCTCGGCCTTGCCCTTGGCGACCTTGATGTACTCCCGGCGGCGCTCCTCGGTCAGCTCGGGGAACACCACCCGGATGATGTTGCCGTCGTTGCTCGGGTTGACCCCGAGGTCCGAGTCCCGGATCGCCTGCTCGATGTTGCGCAGCGCGCTCTTGTCGAACGGCGTCACCACGGCCATGCGCGGCTCCGGGACGGAGAAGGACGCCAGCTGGTTGATGGGGGTGATGGCACCGTAGTAGTCGGCCACGATCTTGTTGAACATCGCCGGGTGCGCACGGCCGGTGCGGATCGCGGCGAAGTCCTCCTTGGCGACCACGACGGCCTTCTCCATCTTCTCCTCGGCCTCGAGGAGGGTCTCTTCGATCACCACTTGCTCCTGCGTGTCGTCGCGTTGTGTCCTGCACGGTGTACGACCGGCAGGGCTCTGTCCATCCCCTTGCGGGGCGGTTCCCCGGTTCGGGTCAGGCCCGGGTGCCCTGGTCGCTCACGAGCGTGCCGATCTTCTCACCCTTCACCGCGCGAGCGATATTGCCCTCGGCGAGCAGTTCGAAGACGAGGATCGGGAGGTTGTTGTCCCGGCACAGGGTGATGGCGGTGGCGTCGGCGACCTTGAGGTCGCGGGAGAGCACCTCGCCGTACTCGAGGGCGTCGAACTTGACCGCGTCGGGGTTGCTCTTCGGGTCGGAGTCGTAGACGCCGTCCACGCCGTTCTTGCCCATGAGGAGGGCCTCGGCGTCGATCTCCAGGGCGCGCTGGGCGGCGGTGGTGTCCGTGGAGAAGTACGGCATGCCCATGCCCGCACCGAAGATGACCACGCGGCCCTTCTCCAGGTGGCGCACGGCGCGCAGCGGGATGTACGGCTCGGCGACCTGGCCCATGGTGATGGCGGTCTGGACGCGGGAGTCGATGCCCTCCTTCTCCAGGAAGTCCTGGAGGGCGAGGCAGTTCATCACCGTGCCGAGCATGCCCATGTAGTCGGAGCGGGCCCGGTCCATGCCGCGCTGCTGGAGCTCGGCGCCGCGGAAGAAGTTGCCGCCGCCGATCACGATCGCGATCTCCGCGCCGTCGCGGACGACGGCGGCGATCTCACGCGCGATGGCGTGCACGACGTCCGGGTCGACCCCGAGGCCGGTGCCGCCGGAGAAGGCCTCTCCGGACAGCTTCAGCATGTAGCGGCCGGCCTTTTTGCCGTTGGTGTCGTCGCCCTGTACGGCGCCCTGGTTCATGGAGATCTCCTCGTGCACATACGAAGGAGGCCATTGCCTTGGGTCCTCTCGGTATCCCGTACGGCAATGGCCTCCTCGTCAGATCTGCGGTCGTCCTGCGCGTGCGCGGCCGACTGCTTCAGACCCTACCGGGGTCCGGTGTCCGTCGCTGTTCGCGTACGGACTCAGATGCCGACCTTGATGCGGGTGAAGCGCTTCAGGGTGACACCGGCCTCGTCCAGGACCTTCTGGACGGACTTCTTGTTGTCCAGGGCGTACGGCTGGCCGAGCAGCGTGGCGTCCTTGAAGAAGCCGTTGACGCGACCCTCGACGATCTTGGCGATCGCGGCCTCGGGCTTGCCCTCGGCGCGGGTGGTCTCCTCGGCGATGCGGCGCTCGGACTCGATGACCTCGGCCGGGATGTCCTCCTTGGTGAGGTACTTCGGCGCGAAGGCGGCGATGTGCTGGGCGACACCCTTGGCGACGTCGGCGTCGGCCTTGTCGAACTCGACGAGGACACCGATCTGCGGCGGGAGGTCCGGCATCGTGCGGTGCATGTACGCGTAGACGAAGCCGTCGGCGTACTGCGCGAAGCGGTCCAGGACGATCTTCTCGCCGAGGTTGGCGTTGGCCTCGTCGACGAACGCCTGCACGGTCTTGCCGGGCTCGATCTCGGAGGCGAGCAGCGCCTCGATGTCGGCCGGCTTGGTGGCGGCGACGTGCTCGGCCAGCTGGGCGGCGACGGCCTGGAACTTGTCACCCTTGGCGACGAAGTCCGTCTCGCACTTCAGCTCGACGAGGACGCCGGAGGTGTTGTCGTCGGCGATGAGGGAGACCACGGCGCCGTTCTCGGCAGAGCGGCCCTCGCGCTTGGCGACGCCCTTCTGACCCTTGATACGGAGCGCCTCGACGGCCTTGTCGACGTTGCCGTCGGCCTCGTCCAGGGCCTTCTTGCAGTCCATCATGCCGGCGCCGGTGAGCTCGCGGAGCTTCTTGACGTCAGCGGCGGTGTAGTTCGCCATGAGTCTGTTTCTCTCTCGAAGTCTGAAAGATCGGGCGGGTCCACGGGTGGACGGCGGGGGCTTCGTGGGCCCCCGCCGTCGTCACCCGAAGGTCCTGGAGGGTCAGGCCTGCTCGGCGTCCGCGGCCGGAGCCTCGGCGGCGGCCTCGGCCGGGGCGGCCTCGGCGGCGGGGGCCTCGACGGCCTCGTCGGCCTTCTTCTCACCCTCGAGCAGGTCGCGCTCCCACTCGGCGAGCGGCTCGCCCTGGGCCTTCTCGCCCGGCTTCGAGTCGCCGGTCGCGGCGCCGGAGCGGGCGATGAGGCCCTCGGCGACGGCGTCGGCGATCACGCGGGTGAGCAGGGTGACGGAGCGGATCGCGTCGTCGTTGCCCGGGATCTTGTAGTCGACCTCGTCGGGGTCGCAGTTGGTGTCGAGGATCGCGACGACCGGGATGTGGAGCTTGCGCGCCTCACCGACGGCGATGTGCTCCTTCTTGGTGTCGACGATCCAGACGGCGCTCGGCACCTTCTGCATCTCGCGGATACCACCGAGGGTCTTCTCCAGCTTGGCCTTCTCGCGGGAGAGGACCAGGAGCTCCTTCTTGGTGAGACCCGAGGCGGCGACGTCCTCGAAGTCGATCTGCTCGAGCTCCTTGAGGCGCTGCAGACGCTTGTAGACGGTGGAGAAGTTGGTGAGCATGCCACCGAGCCAACGCTGGTTGACGTACGGCATGCCGACACGCGTCGCCTGCTCGGCGATGGCCTCCTGGGCCTGCTTCTTCGTACCGACGAACATGATGGAACCGCCGTGCGCGACGGTCTCCTTGACGAACTCGTAGGCGCGGTCGATGTACGACAGCGACTGGAGCAGGTCGATGATGTAGATGCCGTTGCGCTCGGTGAAGATGAAGCGCTTCATCTTCGGGTTCCAGCGACGGGTCTGGTGACCGAAGTGGACGCCGCTCTCCAGCAGCTCCCGCATCGTGACGACGGCCATGGCCGTATCTCCTTGGGTTTCTCGGTTATGTTCCTGACGCCCCGGCGCGCCGTGCCACGAAGGACCGAAAGGCGCTGCCGCCCGCCGCGAGGACAGGTGGCGGGGCGTGCGAAGTCGACCCGGTGACCCGAGTCGCCATAGGAAGTGTACGGGACCCCGGGAGCACCGGGTGACGGAGCTGTCCACAACGGGCGAGCGATCCACAGATACCGCCCGTGCCCCTCCCGGCCCGCACCGCCGGGAGAGCCTTCCCCCATGCATCTGACGACCGTGTTCCTCGCCCTGACGCTCCTGTGGCCGGTGGGCCCGCCCCCGCCGGAGATCCTCCGCGGCTGGCAGCCCCCGCCCGGCCCGTACGCCGCCGGTCACCGCGGCGTCGACCTCGCCGCGCCCCCGGGCGCCCCGGTGCTCGCCCCGGCCGCGGGCACGGTCACCTTCGCGGGCCCGGTGGGCGGCCGCGGCGCCGTCACCCTCACCCTCCCGGGCACGGCCACTCCCCCGCTGCGCACGACCTTCACCCCGGTGACCCCCCTGGTACCGCCCGGCAGCCGGGTCTCCCCGGGCACACCGATCGCCCGGGTCGCGGAGAGCACACACTGCCCGGTGACCTGCCTCCACTGGGGCCTCCTCAGGGGCGAGGAGTACCTGAACCCCCTCCTCCTGACGAGGAGGCCCCCGTCACGCCTGCTTCCCCTCAGGAACTGACCACGAACGGGAGGGGACCGGGGGGGGAGGGAGGGGTGGGGGGGCGGGGGGGGGAGCCCCCCTCCGCCGATTGAATCGAATCGGTCAGGCCTGGGGGCCGGCGACACCGTGGAGGGCCATCGCGACCGCCGCCTCGGCGATGTCCGTGGGGTCTTCGGCCGCGCCGAGCTCGATGCGGCGGACCGCGGCGTCGACGACGCCCTGGAGGAGCATGGCGCCCAGGCGGGGCTGGGGCTGGCCCAGGGCGGCGAGGGCCTCGACGATCATGGCGACGAGTCCGCCGTGGGCCGCGCGGATCTTCTCGCGGGCGCCGTCGTCGAGTTCGCTCGCCGAGATGGCGACGACGGCCCGGTGGCGGCGGTCCCCGACGAGGTCGAGCTGGGTGCGGACGTACGCCTCGACCTTGCCGCGCGGCGTCTCGGCACCGGCCATGGCGGCCTCGACCTCGGCGGCCCAGACGGGGAAGTCGACGGCGCAGAGCTCTTCGACGACGGCGGCGCGGGACCGGAAGTACTCGTAGACCGACGAGCGGGCCAGGCCCGTGCGCTCGGCGAGGGCGGGGAAGGTCAGCGCCTCCGTACCCCCCTCGGACAGCAGGGAACGCGCGGCGTCCAGGAGGGCGCCGCGCTGCATCGTCCGGTGCTCGGCCACCGAGGCCGCTCGAATCCTGGGCACGGCTCCACTGTACGACCGGCCCGCAAGGTCAGCGGCCGACGTCGGCCAGCTTGGCGCGGAGCTGCAGGACGGACTTGGTGTGGATCTGGCTGACGCGGCTCTCGGTGACGCCGAGGACGTGGCCGATCTCGGCGAGGGTCAGGCCCTCGTAGTAGTAGAGGGTGACGACGGTCTTCTCCCGTTCGGGGAGCGTGTTGATGGCGCGGGCGAGCAGCCGGCGCAGCTCTCGGTCCTCGGCGACCTCGACGGGGTTGTCGGCGGCGGTGTCCTCGAGGGTGTCCATGAGGGAGAGGCGGTCGCCGCCCTCGCCTCCGACGTGCAGCAGTTCTTCCAGGGCGACGACGTTCGCCAGGGACAACTGGCTGAAGACGGCGTGCAGTTCCTCCAGCGTGATGTCCATCTCCGCGGCGACCTCGCTCTCGGAGGGGGTGCGCCGGAGCTGGGCTTCGAGGGTGGCGTAGGCGCGCTCGACGTTGCGGGCCTTCTGGCGGACGGAGCGCGGGATCCAGTCCAGGGCGCGGAGTTCGTCGATCATGGCGCCGCGGATGCGGGTGATGGCGTACGTCTCGAACTTGATCGCGCGCTCGACGTCGAACTTCTCGATGGCGTCGATGAGGCCGAAGACTCCGGAGGAGACGAAGTCGGCCTGCTCCACGTTGGACGGCAGCCCCACGCTGACCCGTCCGGCGACGTATTTGACGAGCGGCGAGTAGTGCAGGATCAGCTGCTCCCGCAGCCGCTCGTCGCCGGTGTCCTTGTACGAGCGCCACAGCTCGTCGAGTGAGGTCGGTGCGGGCGGTCGCACGGTGCCCCGGGCTGCTGGGGGCACCGCAGCGCGGTCAGACCCGGAGGTGTGCTGGGGCATGCGTTGCCTTGAGCCGTTCTGCTGTCGGGTGTGTCGGTGCGGGTGTCCTGGAGGGAATCCTGGTGAGCGTAGCGTGAGTGGACTGTCGCGGTGCGCGAACATCGGCGGATCGCGCCGCTCCGGGTGGACGCCGTCGGCCACATCTTCGAACCGGGGCCGTGGCGCGTGTCGGCCCTCCGGATGCGGCCGGGAGAACTCGGTTGTTCATCTCCATCACCTTTTCACCCGAATGCTCCAGGTCAAGGACCGCCTCGCCGCGCGTTCGACGCTTCTGTGGCGGTGTTCGTCAACCGCCATCCCTCTCCGTGCCGTTCGACGAAGCCGAGCGAGTGGAGTTCGTACAGCTTGGCGAGGGTGTCGTCGGGGGTGGTTCCGGCACGGCGGGCGATGGCGGTGGTGGGGGTGGGGCCGCGGGCGGGGATCGCTTCGAGGACGTGCGCGGTGGCGGGGGCGAGGAGGTCGCGGGGGAGGACGGGGCCTCGGCGTGCGGGGGCGAGCTGGCCGATGTCTCCGATGAGTTCGACGATCTCGTCGGCGTCGGTGACGAGGGTGGCGTCGCCGCGCAGGAGTTCGTGGACGCCGGCGGAGAGTGCGCTGGTGACGGGGCCGGGGACGCCCATGGTGTGGCGGCCGAGGCGTCCGGCGGCGCGGGCGGTGACGAGGGAGCCGCTGCGGTGCTGGGCTTCGACGACGACCGTTCCCCGGGTGAGGGCGGCGATGACGCGGTTGCGGAGGATGAAGCGGCTGGGGGTGGGGTGGCTGTCGGGTGGCAGTTCGCCGATGACGAGGCCTTGTTCCGCGATGCGGCGGATGAGTCGGTCGTGGCCGCGGGGGTACGGGGTGTCGACGCCGCAGGCGAGGACGGCGACGGTGGCGCCGTCGGCGGCGAGGGCGCCCCGGTGGGCGGCGCCGTCGATGCCGTAGGCGGCTCCGGAGACGACGACCCAGCCCTGTCGGCTGAGGCCGGCGGCGAGGTCGGCGGCGGTGTGGGCGCCGTACGGGGTGCAGGTGCGGGCGCCGACGAGGGCGACGGAGCGCAGGGCCCAGGTGCGCAGGTCGGCCGGGCCGCGGACCCAGAGGCCGAGGGGGCGGGCGTCTCCGAGGTCGTCGAGTTGACGGGGCCATTCGGGGTCGCCGGGGACGAGGAAGCGGCCGCCGAGGGCGTGGATGGTGTCGAGGTCGTGGTCGGGGCGGGCGGTGGTGGCGCGTTGTCGCCAGGAGGCGATGCGTTGTGAGCCGGTGCCGGGGAAGGGGGTGGTGTCGTCCCCGGTGTGGAGGAGGCGGTCGAGGAAGCCGGTGGCGCCGTACCGGCGGAGCCATCGGCCGGCGTGTTCGTCGCCGGGTTCGACGGCGCGGCTGAGGGTGGCGCGGGCCAGGTGCTCTTCGGTGGGGGCGGTGGGGAGGGGGGCGGTGGTCATGCGGGCCCTCCTGCTCCGACGGGTACGCCGCGGGTGACGCCGGTGCGCAGTTCGAGGGCGAGGGCGATGTCCTGGCTGTCGGGTCGGTCGTGTCCTGCGAGGTCGGCGACGGTCCAGGCGACGCGGAGGACCCGGTCGAGGCCGCGGGCGGTGAGGAGTCCGCGTTCGACGTCGCGCTCGGCGGTGGCGAGGGCTCCGGGTGCGGCGAGGTGGCGGGTGCGGAGTTCGTGTCCGGGGATCTCGCTGTTCACCTTCCAGGGGGTGTCGGCGAGGCGGGCGGCGGCCCTGGTCCGGGCTTCGTGGACGCGGGCGGCGACGGCTGCGGTGGTCTCGCCCCGGCCGCCCTGTCCGAGGAGGTCGGCGCGGGTGACGGGTTCGACTTCGACGCGGAGGTCGACTCGGTCGAGCAGGGGGCCGGAGAGCCGTGCCTGGTAGCGGCGGACGAGGGAGGCGGGGCATTCGCATCCGGCGCCGTACAGGGTGTGGCGGCCGCAGGGGCAGGGGTTGGCGGCGAGGGCGAGGAGGAAGCGGGCGGGGAGGCGGACGACGCCGGCGGCGCGGGCGATGACGACGTGTCCGGATTCGAGGGGTTGGCGGAGTGCGTCGAGGACTTTGCCGGAGAACTCCGGGGCTTCGTCCAGGAAGAGCACGCCGCGGTGGGCGAGGGACACGGCGCCGGGCCTGGGGAGGCCGTTGCCGCCGCCGACGAGGGACTGCATGGTGGCGGAGTGGTGGGGTGCGCAGTAGGGGGCTCGGCGGACGAGGGGTTCGCCGGGCGGGAGGATGCCGGCGACGGAGTGGACGGCGGTGACTTCCAGGGATTCCTGTCGGGTGAGGGGCGGGAGGATGCCGGGGAGGCGCTCGGCCAGCATGGTCTTTCCCGCGCCCGGTGGGCCGGAGAGGAGCAGGTGGTGGCCGCCGGCCGCGGCGACTTCCAGGGCGAGGCGGGCCCGGTGCTGGCCGGCGACGTCGGCGAGGTCGGGTCCTTCGGTGGGTTCGGCGGCGAGTCCGGTGCCGATGCCGGCGCCGGGGACGAGGAGTCCGGCGAGCATGGCGTCGGGTCGGCCTTCCTCGCCGGCTTCCTCGTCGGGGACGGGTTCGTCGGTGAGGACGGCGATCAGTTGGCGGAGGGTGCGGACGCCGAGGACGGAGACGCCGGGGACGAGCGAGGCCTCGCCGGCGGTCTGTTCGGGGACGACGACCTGGCGGTATCCGGCTTCGGCGGCGGCGAGGACGGCGGGCAGGACGCCGCGGACGGGGCGGACGCGTCCGTCGAGGCCGAGTTCGCCGATGAGGACGAGGTCGGCGATGGTGCGGGGGTCGATCCGTTCGGCGGCGCCGAGGACGGCGGCGGCGACGGCGAGGTCGAATCCGCTGCCGCCTTTGGGGACGGAGGCGGGGCTGAGGCCGACGGTCAGTTTTTTCTGGGGCCATTCGGCGCCGGAGTTGACGACGGCGGCGCGGACCCGGTCGCGGCTCTCGCTGAGGCTCTTGTCGGGGAGGCCGACGAGGGTGAAGGCGGCGACGCCGGGTTCGAGGTCTGCCTGGACCTCGACGACGACGCCTTCGACGCCGACGAGGGCGACGGAGCAGGTGCGGGCGAATCCCATCAGGCCACCCCCTGGGCGTGGGTGAGGACGGGGGCGCCCTTGTGCGGCAGGACGATGCCGATGAGGTCGATGCGGACGCCGCCGGCGGGGGCCGGGGTGTCGTTGCGGTCGAGCCAGCAGGCGGCGAGGCGGCGGAGTCGCTCGGCCTTGCGGGGTGTGACGGCGGCCATCGGGTGTTCGTAGGGGCCGTCGCGTCGGGTCTTGACCTCGCAGATGACGAGGGTGTCGCCGTCGCGGGCGACGATGTCGATCTCGCCGGTCCGGCCGCAGCGCCAGTTGCGGGCGAGGATGTGCATGCCGGTCGCGGTGAGCCGGCGGGTCGCCAGCTCTTCCCCGTACCGTCCGAGGGCTTGGGTCTTGTTCATGCGGTACCACCTCCGTCACCGACTGTGACGGGGGGCGGCGGGCCGCGTGCGGCGTTGTGGACGGGCCGGGGGCTGTGGAGAACCTGTTCACCCCTGGGGGTGGTTTCGCCGGCGGGGCGTGGGTCCGGGTGTGGGTCAGCTGCCGGGGAGTTCGAGGTCGCTCTTGTTGAGCTCCTCGATGTTCACGTCCTTGAAGGTCAGGACGCGGACCTGCTTGACGAACCTGGCGGGCCTGTACATGTCCCAGACCCAGGCGTCGGCCATGCTGACCTCGAAGAACACTTCGCCCTGCACCGAGTGCACCTGCATCTCGTAGTCGTTGGTGAGGTAGAAGCGTCGCTCGGTCTCGATCACGTATTTGAACAGCCCGACGACGTCGCGGTACTCCCGGTAGAGCTTCAGCTCCATCTCGGTCTCGTACTTCTCGAGGTCCTCGGCGCTCATGGCATGTTCCCCTTCAGCCGTGCGTCCCCCTATTGTGCGCCAGTCGTACGCGCCCCTAAACGATTTCCGGGGCGAGAACCACCGGCGCACTGGGAGGTCCCTCGTCGAGCAGCGTGCGCAGCAGCTCGGCGAGCCTGGTCGGGTACACCGTCTCACGGGCCGCCGACAGTTCGGCGGAGGTCCACCATCTCAGCCCCGCGAGGCTCCGGGTCTCCAGTTCCGTGAGGGCCCGCGGCCGGGGTGCGGCCTCCGTTCCGCGGACGCGGGCCAGGTAGTACCACTCGTCCTGGTCCCAGCGGCGCCCGTCGAAGGGGAAGGAGCAGTACCGCTTCCAGAGCACGGGGCCGAGGTCGACCTCGGTGATGCCGGTCTCCTCCGCGAGCTCGCGGAGCGCCGCCTCCTCCCGGGTCTCGTCGCCCTCCACGCCGCCGCCGGGGGTGAACCACCAGGCGTCGGCCGGGTCGTCGGGCTCGTGGCCGTGCAGGAGGAGGATGCGGTCGTCCGGGTCGAGCAGGACGACGCGGGCGACCCGTCGCCGTCCGGAGCCCGCTTCCGGCACGGGTTCCGGGCCCGCCGCGGGCCCCTCCCCCGACGCCGATGCCGGTGTGGGCCCCTCCCCCGACGCCGATCCCGGCCCCGGCTCCGATGCCGGCCCGGGTCCCGCCCCCGGTCCCGGAATCTCCGTGTCCGTCATGCCCCCACCCTCTCGCGCGCGCCCGGCCGCGTCCCGTCGGACCGGCCGCGGGTCAGGCGGCGTGCCACCGGCCCGTACGCCGCCCCCACGAGGATCAGGGCGGTGCCGGCCACGACGGCAGTGAGGAGCGCCTTGAAGGGGCCCGGCCGCGAGATGCCGCCGGGGAGGCCGGCGAAGCCCGTGGGCGGCTCCAGGAGCCCCTTGGCGGGCCAGACGACGGCGTCGACCCTGCCGACGACCGTGGAGCGGGGCACGGAGCCCTGGCCTGCCTCCTCCATGTGCGTGCGGGAGTCGAGCGAGGTGTGCCGGTCGTCGCCGAGCAGGAAGAGGTTGCCCGGGGGGACGGTCACGGAGAAGTCCTGGCCCGAGGCGACGGTGCGGCCGCCGGGTCCGGGGCGCAGGTACGGCTCGTCGACGGGCTTGCCGTTCACGGTGAGCCGTCCGTCCCGGTCGCAGCAGGCGACGGTGTCGCCGCCGACGGCGGCGACCCGCTTGACCATGGGCGAGGAGCCCCAGAGGGGGTCGTCGAAGACGACGACGTCACCGCGCCGCACCTCGTCGCCGTCGATCCGCTGGGCGAGGATCTTGGATCCGACGTCCAGGGTCGGGGTCATGGAGTCGGTGGGGACGGTGTACGGCTGGTAGAGCACGGCTCCCCAGACGAATCCGCCGAGGAACAGCACACAGCCGACGGCCACGGCCAGCCCCGACAGCACGCTGCCGAGGCGGCCGTGGCCGCCCTTGGTCCGTATGGCTCCGCTCATGTGCGCACCCCGTAGGTCTGTCGGCGGACCGCGGGTCTGTCGGCGGTCCGGGACGGCACCCTACCCGTGGGTCGCTACTCGGCGGTATGCCGTGCGGCCCGCTTCTTCCGGCGCCACAGCACCAGCGGGAGTGCTCCGGCGAGACCGGCCGCTCCGGCGGGGGCGGCGGCCATGGCCTTGTTGAGCGCGGGCTGGTCGAAGACGTCGGGCACGGGGAGCGTGGCCCAGCGGGTGACCGGCCAGGCGACCACGACGGCGCGGCCCACGACCTCGTCGTTCGAGACGGTGCCGCCGCCGGGGAGCTGCTGGTGGAAGCGGGAGTCCAGGGAGTTCTGCCGGTTGTCGCCCATGACCCAGATCCGGTCCTTGGGGACCTTGATCGGGCCGAAGGAGTCCTGGCAGGGCACCGCGCCGGGGGCGAGGTACGCGCTCTCGTCCAGCGCCACGCCGTTGAGGACGACCTTGCCGCCCTCCTTGCAGGAGACGGTGTCGCCGCCGACCGCGATGACGCGCTTGATGAGGTCCTTCTCCTCGGCGGAGGGCATGAGGCCGATGAAGCTGAGGAACTTCTGCACGACGTTCGGCTTGGGGGCTTCCTGGCCCTCGAGCCAGCCGCCCGGGTCGTGGAAGACGACGACTTCGCCGCGCTCGGGTTCGGAGCCGAACCAGGGGGTCAGTTTGTCGACGAGTACCCGGTCGCCCTTCTGGAGGGTGTTCATCATCGATTCCGAGGGGATCGAGAACGCCTGCACCAGGAAGGTCTTGATCAGCAGGGCGAGCACCAGGGCGATGCCGACGAGGAGGGGCAGTTCCTTCCAGAAGGAACGCTGCTTCTTCGGGGGCCTGCCGGGCCCGCGGAGTGCTTCGTCGTCGCCGTCGCCCGGCGTCCCGCCGCCCGGCGGCTGCGCCTGCTCGTCACCCGTCACGTCGTCACCCGTCGTGTCCTCGCCGAGGGCCCCGCCGGCCCTCTTCTCGGGCCCATCGTGTCCGGATCGTGCGCCGACGGCCAAATCCCCCACATCCACTCCTCAGTCCGTGCGAACGCCGGTCCCGGGTCAGGGACAGGCCCACCACTCCCATAACGAGCAGAAGTTCCGCAGGGGTCGGGAGTCCGGGCAATCCGTTCAGATTGCGCGGGGACACACTATGCGACGGACCTGAGGCGGTCTTGGTGGCCGCTCCGCCGTCCGGTACGGCGGAGAAGGTGTCCCGCTGCTCCAGGGTGCGCCAGTGTCCGAAGGGCCAGGCGATCACCACGGCGCGTCCGACGACCTGTTCCTCGGAGACGGTGCCGTGGTCCTTCTCGTCGAGGTGGAAGCGGGAGTCGGCCGAGTCGGAGCGGTGGTCGCCCATGACGAAGACGCGGCCCTGCGGGACCTCGACCTCGAAGGGGATCTTCGACGGCGGGTTGCCGGGGTGGAGGTACGGCTCGTCGAGCGGTACGCCGTTGACGCTGATCCGCCCGTCCGCGCCGCAGCAGCGGACGGTGTCGCCGCCGACGGCGACGACCCGTTTGATGAGGTCCCGGTCGTCGGCCGAGGGCAGCAGGCCGATGAAGGTCAGGGCCTGCTTGGCCTGTTTGACGCCGATCGGGTCGTCGGCGGCCGGGGCGGCCTCCTGCTGGAGCCAGTTGCCGGGGTCCTTGAAGACGACGACGTCGCCGCGCTGCGGGTGCGCGCCGAACCAGGGCGTGAGCTTGTCGACGAGGACCCGGTCGTCGATCCGGATCGTCTGTTCCATGGAGCCGGAGGGGATGACGAACGCCTGGACCAGGAAGGTCTTGAGGACGAGCGCGATGAGCACGGCCACCGTGACCAGGACGGGGATCTCCCGGATCGCGGAGCGCTGCCGGCGACGTCTGACCTTGCGGGCGAGCCTGCGGCGTTCGGCCCGGCCGGGCAGGGCCGTGCCCTGTCCTGCGGCGGGTCCGCCGGGCGGTCGGCCGCGGCTACCCATGGGCTCCCGCTCCGTGTCCGCCGGCCGGCGGGGCCGGTACGGCGGCGAAGGCGCCGGTGCCGGGCACGGTGGACCAGCGGTCGAAGGGCCAGGCGATCCAGTCGGCGCGGCCGACGACCTTGTCGACGGGGACCATGCCGCCGCCGGCGCTGCCGAGGTGGTCGCGGGAGTCGCTGGACTGGCTGCGGTGGTCGCCCATCACCCAGAGCCTGTCCGGCGGGACGACGATGTCGAAGGGCACGCTGGAGGGGCGGTCGCCGAGCATCACGTACCGCTCCTCGACGGGGACGCCGTTGACGGTGAGCCGGCCGTCCTTGTCGCAGCAGACGACCCGGTCGCCGCCGGTGCCGACGACGCGCTTCACGAAGTCGGTCTCGTCGGGCTCGGCGAGGCCGAGCGCGGCCGCCCCGTCGTGCAGGAGTCCGGTGACCGGGTTGCCCCGGGGCTGCTCCTCCACGAAGGAGCCGGTGCCGTCGAAGACGACGACGTCTCCGCGGGCGGGCGCGTTGCCGAAACGGTACGCCAGCTTGTTCACGAGGATCCGGTCGCCGACCTGGAGGGTCGGCTCCATGGAGCCGCTGGGGATCAGGAACGGCTGGATGACGAAGTGGCTCAGGAGCAGCAGGAAGGCCACGCAGGCGCCGCCCACGAGGGCGGTGCGCCGCCAGGAGGGGCCGGGGCTCCGGTCTTCGTCTTCGACGGCCGCGGACTCCGGGGGTTCTTCGACGGCCGCGGGCTCCAGGGGTTCTTCGGTGGCCGTGGATGCCGGGGGCTCTTCGGCCGCCACGGGCCCCGCGGGCTCTTCGCGCCCGGAGTCGTCGGGAACGCGCGCGGAGCGCGACCCTTCTTCCGGACCGGAGGAATCCGTGTCGGAAGAGGGGTCGCGCTCCGTGTGCTGTGCTTCGGTGTCCATCGCCGGCAAAGCCTATCCGGCCTGTCCGTGCGAGGAGTCGGAAGCGTGGTGCGTGCCGGGAGCCGGGGCTCAGCGGTCGCGCTTCTCCTTGATCTTGGCGGCCTTGCCGCGCAGCTCGCGCAGGTAGTAGAGCTTGGCGCGACGGACGTCACCGCGGGTCACGAGCTCGATCTTCTCGAAGATCGGGGAGTTCACCGGGAAGGTGCGCTCGACGCCGACGGAGAACGAGACCTTGCGGACCGTGAAGGTCTCGGAGACGCCCGAGCCCTGACGGCGGATGACGACGCCCTTGAACTGCTGGATGCGGGAGCGGTTGCCCTCGATGACGCGGACGTGCACGTTGACGGTGTCGCCCGGGCGGAAGGCGGGGAGGTCGGAGCGGAGCGAACCCGCGTTGACCTGGTCGAGCAGGGAGGCCATGGAGGTCTCTTTCCTCGCTGATGCCACAGGTCATCAGCGGTACGTTCGAATGATGGGGACGTCGTACGTCTCCGGCGGCGTCGTTCCCCCTGTGGCAGGGGCGCGCGCCGGACGGACGACAGCGGCCTATTCTTCCACGCCCTCGACCTTGCGCCAAAATCGGCCGCCGGGCTCGGGCGCCCACCCCAGCATGGAGAGGACCTCGCGGTCCTTCTTGTCGAAGGCGGACGGGTCGCAGCGCTCGATGAGGTCGGGCCGGTTGGCGACCGTACGGCGGAAGGCCTCGTCGCGCCGCCAGCGGGCGATCTTGCCGTGGTGCCCGCTGAGGAGGACGTCGGGGATGGTCCGGCCGCGCCACTCGGGGGGCTTGGTGTAGACGGGGCCTTCCAGGAGGTTGGCCATGGCGCCGGGGGCGAAGGAGTCGTCCCGGTGGGACTCGGCGTTCCCGAGGACGCCGGGCAGCAGGCGCGCGACGGCCTCGGTGACGACGAGGACGGCCGCCTCGCCGCCGGCGAGGACGTAGTCGCCGATGGAGACCTCGTAGACCGGCATCCGGGTCGCGTACTCGTCCATGACCCGGCGGTCGATGCCCTCGTAGCGGGCCGGCGTGAAGATCAGCCAGGGCCGCTCGGAGAGTTCGACGGCGAGTTCCTGGGTGAAGGGGCGGCCGCTGGGGGTCGGGACGACGAGGACCGGGCCGTGGGCGCCGGCCTCGTAGCCGTCGGCGAGCGTCTGGTCGAGCGCGTCGCCCCAGGGCTCGGTCTTCATGACCATGCCGGGGCCGCCGCCGTAGGGGGTGTCGTCGACCGTGTTGTGCCGGTCGTACGTCCAGTCCCGCAGGTGGTGCACGTGGACGTCGAGCTGCCCACGCGCGCGTGCCTTGCCGACGAGGGAGACGTTCAGCGGTTCGAGGTACTCGGGGAAGATCGTGACGACGTCGAGCCTCATGCCGACTCCTCGCCCTCGCCCTCGGAGGAGACGCCGCCGTCCCGGGAGGAGACGATCTCGGCGCGGTCGTCGATCAGGCCGGGCGGCGGGTCGATCACGGCCCGCTGCTCCTCCAGGTCGATCTCGGTGACGATCTCCTCGACGAAGGGGATCATCAGCTCGGTGCCGTCGGGACGCTCGACGATGAAGAGGTCCTGGGACGGCAGGTGGGAGATCTCGGTGATCCGGCCGATCTCGGTGCCGTCGGTGAGGACGACGTCGAGGTCGATCAGCTGGTGGTCGTAGTACTCGTCCTCCTCCTCGGGCATCTCCGTGGGGTCGACCTCGGCGATGAGGAGGACGTTGCGCAGGGCCTCGGCGGCGTTGCGGTCGCGGACGCCCTCGAAGCGCAGCAACAGCCGGCCGCTGTGGACGCGGCCGGTCTCGATGGTCAGCGGCCCGGCGGAGGCCGGGTCGGTGAGCAGCACGGCACCGGGACCGAGCCTGAGCTCGGGCTCGTCCGTCCGCACCTCGACGGTGACCTCGCCCTTGATGCCATGGGCGCGGCCGATCCGCGCGACTACCAACTGCACTGCTCCACACACTCCTGTCACACAGCTCGTACGTACGACAACGGGCCGGGGCGGGCTCTTCAGCCCTCCCCGGCCCGTGCCGGCACAACTAAGGTGATGCTGCCGACCTGCTCAGCGGACCTGGTCCACGTCGACGAGGTCGACGCGGATCCCCCGTCCGCCGATGGCGCCCACGACGGTGCGCAGCGCACGCGCGGTGCGGCCGTTCCGGCCGATCACCTTGCCGAGGTCGTCGGGGTGGACCCGGACCTCCAGCACGCGGCCCCGGCGCAGGTTGCGCGAGGCGACCTGCACCTCGTCGGGGTTGTCGACGATGCCCTTCACGAGGTGCTCGAGAGCCTCCTCGAGCATGATCAGGCCTCGGTCGACTCGGTGGACGCGGCCTCGGCCTCGTCCGCCTTCTTGTCGGCCTTCTTGGCCTTCGGGGTGATGGCCTCACCCTTGTCGTCGCCGCCCTCGAGGGTCTTCGCGAACTCGTCGAACGAGGCGCGCTTTGCCTCCTTCGTGGCGGGGACGAGCAGAGCCTTCTCGGGGGCCGGCAGACCCTTGTGCTTCTGCCAGTCACCGGTGAGCTTCAGGATGGCGAGAACCGGCTCGGTCGGCTGGGCGCCGACGGACAGCCAGTACTGCGCACGCTCGGAGTCGACCTCGATACGCGACGGGTTGTACGTCGGGTGGTAGAGGCCGATCTCCTCGATCGCGCGACCGTCACGACGGGTGCGCGAGTCGGCGACGACGATGCGGTAGTGCGGCTGGCGGATCTTACCGAGGCGCTTGAGCTTGATCTTGACTGCCACTGGAGTGGTGTCTCCTGGTCTTGACGTGGTTGGGCACTTGAGATGCCACGTGGGGTTGCGGTACTCGGATGCCCGATGGACGCGTCAGCCGGAGGAGAGAGGGGTCCTGTGCGACTGTCGAGTACAGCTAGCCATTGTGCCACACGCCGCCGACTCAGTTGGCGGCGCCCACTGTCTCGGGGATGCGGAAGGGCTTGCCGCAGCCGCCGCAGACGATCGGGGCCTGGGCGAGCACCGACGGCACCACGCGCACGTTCCGCCCGCAGTCGCAGACGGCCTTGACGCGTACGCCGCCGCCCGAGGAGCCGTGCCGGGCGGCGGGTCCGCGGAAGGAGCGCTTGGTGTCGGCGGCCGTGGCGACCGTGTGGGCCTTGAGGGCGCGCTGGAGCCGCTCGATGGTGGGCCGGTAGCGGCGCCGGGCCTCGGGGTTGAGCGTGACCAGGGAGAAGCCGCTGCTGGCGTGCGGCTCCTCGGGATGGTCGAGGCCCATCTCCTCGGCGATCGCGAGGAATCTGCGGTTGTGGTAGCGGCCGGCGCGGGAGGTGTCGCGGACACCTCGGGCGGCGGCGATGCCGTGGACTGCCTCGTGGAGCAGTCTTTCGAAGGAGAGTTCGGCGCCGCAGGCGGACGAGGACTCTCCGATCAGGGACTCGGGCGCGGCAAGATCGGGCAGCTCGGGGTGGTGCCGCTGAATGTCGGCCCACGCCTGTGCCAGCTCTGCGGCGAGAACAGGTGGTGTCGTGCTCACGTCGCGTACAACGAGCCGAAGTGCCCCCGGGTTCCATTCCGGGGCATCCCAAATATTTTGCACGTACCCGTCAGTTTCCCTTGATGTGTCCCGACGCGGGGCCAGTGCCCCGATCTGCGGAGGAGTCACGCAGGGAACGTCAAGCCGGTGCTTAGTGGCGCATACGCCCCGGCGCGTGTTCGCGGTGCGCGCGCCCCCTCGAGGGGGCCGGGCGGCCGGGGAAACCGTGGCGAGCACACTACCGGCTCCACGCGCAAGGCGGCGCACCGCCCTCCCCCGGGCGAATGGTCCGGCGCGACCACTGGACGCGGCCCGGGATGCGCAGTTCCCTGACTACGGGGGGCTGTCGTCCACGTACGGATTGGGGCGCTTTTCCATGACACCTACGCTCGTCCCGCACCACCCCGCGCGCGACTGGGCCGAGATCCAGGAACGGATGCTGGTCCCGCTCTACGAGGCGGTGTACGACCGCCTGGGCGTGGGCGCGGGTTCCCGGCTGCTCGGCCTGGGCTGCGGCTCCGGCCTGGCCCTCCTGATGGCCGCGGCGCGGGGAGCGCGGGTCGCCGGCGTGGACCGGGACCACGCGCGCGTGGAGCTGGCGAGGGAGCGACTGCCGGAGGGCGTCACGGTCGCGGAGGAGCCCCCGGAGGAGCTGCCGTACGACGTGATCACGGCCTTCCACGCGACGGACGGGATCCTCCCCGAACTCCGGGCACTCACCCGTACGGCCCAATCGGGCACGGCCGTCGTCCTCGCCGGCTGGGGGCCGCCGGAGCGGTGCGCCACGGAACCGGTGCTGCGGGTCGCGGCCAGGCTCGCGGACCGCGGGCCCGCCCCGGGGACCGACCTGGACGCGCTGGTGGCCGGGGCGGGGCTGCGGCCGGTCGGCTCGGGCCGGGTGGCCTGCCCCTTCGGGTACGCGGACGGGGCCAGCGCGGTGCGCGGGCTGCTGTCGACGGGCGTCTTCGACGAGGCGGTCCGGGCGACGGAGCCCTCTCAGGTGGAGAAGGAGATCGAGGAGGCACTCGCCCCGTACGTCCGCCCGGACGGGACGGTGTGGATGCCGAATGTCTTCCGGTACGTGGTGGCCAGGGTGCCGTAGTCCGTCAGGTCCGGATCCGGGACGTCGGATCCGGAACGCCGGAGCCGGGAGTCCCCTCAGCCCGTCTCCTCCCCCGCCCTCCGGCGCGCGATCCCCGCCGCGCGGTAGGCCGCGTCCTCCTCCAGGGTCTCGTTGGCAAGGAGCGCCTCGGCCAAGGCGTCCAGCTTGTCGCGGTGTTCGCGGAGCCGGCGTACGGCGCTCTCGTAGCACTCGTCGACGATGCGGCGCATCTCCTCGTCGACGGTGTCGAGGGTGGTGGGGGCGGCGGAGAGCCCGTAGGCCTGCTGGGCGTCGCTCGGGATGGCGGTGAGGCGGCCGACGCGTTCGCTCATGCCCCAGCGGCCCGCCATGCCCCGGGCGATGTTGGTGACCTGTTCGAGGTCGCTCTCGGCGCCGGTGGTGATGACGCCGAAGACGACCTGTTCGGCCGCCATCCCGCCGAGGGCGCCGATGATCCGGCCGCGCAGGTAGTCCTCGGTGTAGGCGTACTTGTCGGCGTCGGGGGTCGACAGGGTGACGCCGAGGGCCCGGCCGCGCGGCACGATGGTGACCTTGCGGACCGGGTCGGCGCCGGGTTGGAGCATGCCGAGCAGGGCGTGCCCGCTCTCGTGGTACGCGGTCCGGCGCCGCTCCTCCAGGGGCATCACGAGGGGTCGTTCGGCTCCGAGCTGGACCTTCTCCAGGGCGTCGGACAGGTCGGACTGGGTGACGGCCTTCTGGTCGCGCTTGACCGCGAGGAGGGCGGCCTCGTTGGCGAGGTTGGCGAGCTCGGCGCCGGTCATGCCGGGGGTGGTCCGGGCGACGTGCTCCAGGTCGACGTCCTGGGCGAGCGGGATCTCCCGCGTGTGGATCCGCAGGATGGCCTCGCGGCCGCCCCGGTCGGGCGGGTTGACGTGGACGATCCGGTCGAAGCGGCCCGGCCGGGTGAGGGCGGGGTCGAGGACGTCGGCGCGGTTGGTGGCGGCGAGGACGATGACTCCTTCGGAGCCGGTGAAGCCGTCCATCTCGGTGAGGATCTGGTTGAGGGTCTGCTCGCGCTCGTCGTGCCCGCCCATGCCGGCTCCACCGCCCCGGGCCCGGCCGATGGTGTCGATCTCGTCGATGAAGATGATCGCGGGGGCGACCTTGCGGGCCTCGGCGAACAGTTCGCGGACGCGGGAGGCGCCGACGCCCACGATCATCTCGATGAACTCGGAGGCGGAGGCCGAGAAGAACGGCACTCCGGCCTCGCCCGCGACGGCCCGGGCCAGCAGGGTCTTGCCGGTGCCGGGAGGGCCCGCGAGGAGCACGCCGCGGGGCATCTTGGCGCCCATCTCGCGGTAGGCCTGCGGGTTCTTCAGGAAGTCGACGACGTCGTTGAGCTCGCCCTCGACCTCGTCGATGCCGGCGACGTCCTCGAAGGTGGTGCGCTTGCCGCCCTCCAGCTCGACCGGTTTCGGCGGCTGCTTGCGGCCGAGCATGCCGCCCGCGCCGCCCATGCCCGCGCTCACCCGGCGGGCGATGAACACCCACAGCACGACGAGCAGCAGCATCGGCGCCAGCGAGATCAGGAGGTTGGCGAGGAAGCTGCGTTCCTGGACGACGGGCCGGGCGGTGACGACGACGTTCTGCTTGGTCAGCTGCGCCCACAGGTCGTCGTCGGCGAAGGCCGGCCGCTGGGTCTGGAACTTGGTGTAGTCGCCCTCGCCGTCGGGGACGGGCTGCTTGTTCTTCAGCTGCCCCTGGATCGCGTCGCCCTTGGAGTAGATCTTGGTGACGTTCCCGGCGGCGACCTGCTTGTCGAACTCGGTGTACGAGATCGTCGGCCCGTCGCCCTCGTTGAAGAACGACAGCACGATGTTGGCGATCAGGTACACGACGAGCGCGGTGAGGACGAGGCCGCCCCAGCCTCCCGGCATCCTCTTCTTCGGCGACGGGGGCGGCGGGGCCCCTTCCGAGCGCCAGGGCTGATCGGTCCGGTCGCGCGGGGGTACGGGGTTGGCCACGTGGCTCTCCTCGGGGCGGCAGTGGCCCCAGTATCGAAGAGCGGGAGAAAACGGGCATCGCGGGCAGTCCGGAGGGATGAAAAGGGGCCCGGGGCGGTTTCGCACCGCCCCGGGCCCCTCACGACTCACGCCGGACCGATCAGCCCGTTCACGCCGGACCGACGATCAGCCCGTTCACGACGGACCGCCGATCAGTCCGCTCACGCCGGACCGATCAGTCCGCTCGCGACGGACCGATCAGCCCATGAACTTCTTGAACTCCTCCGGGAGCTCGAAGTCCTTGGGGGTCTGCCCCGCCGCCGGGAGGCCGAACGCGCCGCCCGCCTGCGCCTGCTCGCGGCGCGCGGCCGCGGCCTGCTCCTCGGCCTTCCGCTTCATCGGGTTGCCGCTCTTGCGCTTGCCCTTGGCCTGCTTGACCTGCTTCTTCTGCCGGCCGGGGCCGCCGCCCATGCCCGGGATGCCCGGCATCCCCGGCATGCCGCCGCCCTGCGCCATGCGGGACATCATCTTGCGGGCTTCGAAGAACCGCTCGACCAGGCCCTTGACCGCGCTGACCTCGACACCGGAACCCTTGGCGATACGGGCGCGGCGGGAGCCGTTGATGATGGTCGGGTCCTGGCGCTCGGCCGGGGTCATCGACTTGATGATGGCGCCGATGCGGTCGACCTCGCGCTCGTCGATGTTGGCGATCTGCTCCCGCATCTGGCCCATGCCGGGCAGCATCCCGAGCAGCTTCGAGATGGAGCCCATCTTGCGGACCTGCTCCATCTGGGCCAGGAAGTCGTCGAGCGTGAAGCCCTCGCCCTTCTTCGAGGCGAGCTTCGAGGCCATCTTGGCGGCCTCTTCCTCGTCGAAGGTCTGCTGCGCCTTCTCGATGAGGGAGAGCATGTCGCCCATGCCGAGGATGCGGGACGCCATGCGGTCCGGGTGGAACGCGTCGAAGTCGTCCAGCTTCTCGCCGTTGGAGGCGAACATGATCTGCTTGCCGGTGACGTGCGCGATGGAGAGCGCGGCGCCACCGCGGGCGTCGCCGTCGAGCTTGGAGAGCACGACGCCGTCGAAGCCGACGCCGTCGCGGAAGGCCTCGGCCGTGTTGACCGCGTCCTGACCGATCATGGCGTCGACGACGAAGAGGATCTCGTCGGGGCTGACGGCGTCGCGGATGTCCGCGGCCTGCTGCATCAGCTCCTGGTCGATGCCGAGGCGGCCGGCGGTGTCGACGATGACGACGTCGTAGAGCTTGGTCCGCGCGTACTCGATCGAGTCCTTCGCGACCTGGACCGGGTCGCCGACGCCGTTGCCGGGCTGCGGGCCGTAGAAGGCGACGTCGGCGCGGTCGGCGACCACGGAGAGCTGGTTGACGGCGTTGGGGCGCTGGAGGTCACAGGCGACGAGCAGCGGGGAGTGGCCCTGGCTCTTCAGCCAGAGACCGAGCTTTCCGGCGAGGGTGGTCTTACCGGCACCCTGGAGACCGGCGAGCATGATCACGGTCGGCGCGGTCTTGGCGAACCGGAGACGGCGGGTCTCGCCGCCCAGGATCGAGATCAGCTCGTCGTTGACGATCTTGATGACCTGCTGGGCGGGGTTGAGGGCCTGGGAGACCTCCGCGCCCAGCGAGCGCTCCTTGACCTGCTTGATGAAGGAGCGGACGACCGGCAGGGCGACGTCCGCCTCGAGCAGCGCGATACGGATCTCGCGCGCGGTGGCGTCGATGTCCGCCTCGGACAGACGGCCCTTGCCGCGGAGGTTCTTGAAGGTCGCTGCAAGGCGGTCGGAGAGGGTATCGAACACGGCGGTCGCGGATCCTCGGTGTCGGGGGCGGTCGGATTGCCCTCCAGGGTATCGGGCCGCTCGAAGTGTGTGCCCCCGCCCGCCGAATCCGGCGCGCGGGGACGGTGCGGGCCGGGGTCTCAGCGCAGCGCCTCCTCCAGGGCCCGGGCCAGGTCGCTCGCCTCCTCGGCCGGGAGCAGGCTGCCGTCCGGGCGGGTCACGTAGAGGGTGTCGACGGCGTTGGCGCCCAGGGTGGAGACGTGGGCGCTGCGCACCCGTACCGCCGCGCCCTCCAGGGCCCGGCCGATGCGGTGGAGGAGGCCCGGGGCGTCCTGGGCGCGGACCTCGATCACGGTGGCGAGGCGGGAGTCGGCGGCGGCGACGGTGACGCGGGGCGGCGGGGCGGCCAGGCCCCGGCGGCGGGGGTAGGCGGCCTCGCGTTCGGCGAGGCGGGCGGCGATGTCGAGGGAGCCGTCGAGGGCGCGGACGAGGTCGGCGCGGAGCCGGGCGGCCTCGGGCAGGGAGCCGTACTCGGCGGCGACGCGCCAGTCGAGGACGAGGACGGAGCCGGGGCCGAGGTCGCCGGGCAGGTCGACGGCGCGGAGGTCGGCGGCGCGGACGGTGAGCCGGTGGAGGGCGAGGACTCCGGCGGCGGCGGGGAGGACGCCGGGCCGGTCGGGCAGGGCGATGAGGAGTTCGACGCCGACGGGCTCGGGTCCCTCCGGCTCCGTGACGACCGGCTCGGTGCGCAGGGCCAGGACCGGTTCGCCGGTGCGCAGGGCCTCGATCGCGAGGCGTTCCTGTTCGGCGCTGGGGGCGGCGGCCTCGGGGTCGGGCAGGGGTTCGCCCGCGAGGACGCCGGCGACCCGTTTGACCAGGTCGGCCACGAGCGAGGCGCGCCAGGAGGACCAGGCGGCGGGGCCGGTGGCGAGGGCGTCGGCCTCGGTGAGGGCGTGCAGGAGCTCCAGGGTGCCGAGGGTGCCGACGGCGGTGGCGACGGACTGGACGGTGGCGGGGTCGTCGAGGTCGCGCCGGGTGGCGGTCTCGACGAGGAGCAGGTGGTGGCGGACGACGGTGGCGATGATCGCGGTGTCGGTGCGGTCGAAGCCGATGCGGGCGGCGAGGTCGCGGGCGATGGTCTCGCCGACGACGGAGTGGTCGCCGGGCCAGCCCTTGCCGATGTCGTGGAGGAGGGCGGCGACGAGGAGGAGGTCGGGGCGGCCGACGCGGCGGGTGAGCGAGGAGGCGCGGACGGCGGTCTCGACGAGGTGCCGGTCGACGGTCCAGGTGTGGACGGGGTTGCGCTGCGGCCGGCAGCGGACGCGCTCCCAGTCGGGCAGGAGCCGGGTGATGATCCCTTCGGCCTCCAGGGCCTCCCAGACCGGGACGGTGGCCTCGCCCGCGCCGAGGAGGGTGACGAGTTCCTCGCGGGCCTCGGCGGGCCAGGGCACCGGGAGGGGTCCGGCGGCGGCCGCGAGGCGGCGTACGGCGTGCGGGGAGACGGGGAGGGCGGACTGGGCGGCCGCGGCGGCGGCCCGCAGGGGCAGGACGGGGTCGCGTTCCGGCCGGGCGCTGCGGGCGAGGACGGCCTCGCCGTCCATCTCGACGACGCCCTCGGCGAGCGGGGTGCGTTCGACGGGGGGTTTCCCTGCGCCGCCTCCCCGGCCCAGGAGGGTGCGGAGGCGGGGGCGGGCGGAGCGGGCCTTGAGGACGCGGTGGACCTCGCGCCAGGTGACGTCGGCGGCGTACGAGATGGTCCGGGCGGCCTCGTACACCTCGCGGAGCAGGGTGTCGGCGTCGAGGAGGCCGAGCCCGGCGGCGACGGCGTCCTGTTCCTGGAGGGCGAGCCGGTCGGTGGCGCGGCCGGTGGCGAGGTGGAGGGCGTCGCGGGCGTCGAGGAGGCGGCGGCGGGCGGTGTCGAGGCCCTCGCGGGGGGCGTCGGCGAGCCAGGAGGCGGCGACGGCGCGCAGGACCTGGGCGTCGCGGAGTCCGCCCCTGGCCTCCTTGAGGTCGGGTTCGAGGAGGTACTGCAGCTCGCCCGCGCGTTCGGCGCGCTCGCGGCAGAGCCCGTCGAGTTCGGGGAGGCGCCTGGGGGCCTGGTTGCGCCAGTCGGCGAGGACGGTGGTGCGCAGGGCGGCGACGAGTCCGGCGTCTCCGGCGACGGTCCGGGCGTCGAGGAGGCCGAGGTGGGCCTTGAGGTCCTCGCCCGCGGTGGCGCGGGCCTCGGCGGGGGTGCGGACGGAGTGGTCGAGGGCGAGCCCGAGGTCCCAGACGGGGTACCAGATCCGGTCGGCGAGGGCGGCGACGGCGGCCTTGCCGGCGGTGCCGTCGTGGAGCAGGAGGAGGTCGAGGTCGCTGCGCGGGGAGAGTTCGGCGCGTCCGTAGCCGCCGACGGCGACGAGGGCGGTCCCGCGGGGCGGCGCGGCGGCGGCGAAGAGGCCGGCCAGCCAGTCGTCGGTGAGCCGGGCCAGGGCGGCGCGGCGCGGCGGCCCGGGCCGCTCCTTCTCCTGGAGGAGGAGCAGCCGGGCCGCCGCGTAACCGTCGGGTCCCGGTTCTTCGGTCGTGTCGCTCGTGTCGAGGTTCGTCACCCGGCGGCTCCCATCCGTGCTTCCGCTTACAGTGCGTCCGGACCGCGCTCGCCGGTGCGGACCCGTACGGCGGTCTCGACCGGCACGCTCCACACCTTGCCGTCTCCGATCTTGCCGGTCCTGGCGGCCTTCACGACGACGTCGATGAGCTGTTCGGCGTCCTCGTCCTCGACGAGGACCTCGATGCGGATCTTGGGGACCAGGTCGACGGTGTACTCGGCGCCCCGGTAGACCTCGGTGTGGCCGCGCTGGCGGCCGTAGCCGCTGGCCTCGGTGACGGTGAGGCCGTGCACGCCGAACGCCTGGAGGGCCTCCTTGATCTCGTCGAGCCGGTGCGGCTTCACGACCGCGGTGATGAGCTTCATGCGTCCACCTTCTTGTTCTCGCTCGGGACGGGCGTCGCCGGGGCGGTGCTGCGTCCGGTGACGCCGCCGCCGGCCCCGCTGAAGTCGTACGCGGTCTCGGCGTGCTCGACCTGGTCGATGCCGGAGACCTCGTCGTCCTCGCTGACCCGCATCCCCATCGTCTTGTCGATGATCAGGGCGAGGACGGCGGAGGCGATCAGGGAGTAGGCGAGGACCGCGAAGACTCCGACGGCCTGCTTGCCGAGCTGTTCGAGGCCGCCGCCGTAGAGGAGGCCCTTGGCGTCGGACTGGACGCCGCCGGTGGCGAAGAGGCCGACGAGGAGGGAGCCGACGACGCCGCCGACGAGGTGGACGCCGACGACGTCGAGGGAGTCGTCGTAGCCGAACTTGTACTTGAGGCCGACGGCCATGGCGCACAGGAGGCCGGCGATCGCGCCGATGGCGATGGCGCCGAGCGGGGAGCAGGAGCCGCCGGAGGGGGTGATGGCGACGAGGCCGGCGACCGCGCCGGAGGCGGCGCCGAGGGTGGTGAAGGAGCCGTGGCGGACCTTCTCGTACGCGAGCCAGGCGAGCATGGCGGCGGCGGTGGCGACCTGGGTGTTGACGAACATCACGGCGCCGACGCCGTCGTCGTTGCCGAGCCAGGAGCCGGCGTTGAAGCCGAACCAGCCGAACCAGAGGAGGCCGGCGCCGAGCATGACCAGCGGGAGGCTGTGCGGGCGCATCGGGTCCTTCTTGAAGCCGACGCGCTTGCCGATGACGAGGATGACGCCGAGGGCGGCGGCGCCCGCGTTGATGTGGACGGCGGTGCCGCCGGCGAAGTCGATGACGCCCATCTCGAAGAGCCAGCCGCCCGCGCCCCAGACCCAGTGAGCGACGGGGAAGTAGACGATCGTGACCCAGAGGGTGATGAAGAGGGCCCAGGCGGTGAACTTGACGCGGTCGGCGAGGGCGCCGCTGATGAGGGCGGGCGTGATGATCGCGAACATCAGCTGGAAGACGGCGAAGACGTAGACCGGGATGGTGTACCCGTCCCACAGCTCGGTGATGCCGATGCCGCTGAGGCCGACGTACTCGGAGGACCAGCCGATCAGCGAGCCCGAGTCGGTGCCGAAGGCGACGCTGAAGCCGAAGAGCACCCAGAGGATCGTGACGATCCCGAGGCTGATGAAGCTCATCATCAGCATGTTGAGGGTGGACTTGACGCGGACCATGCCTCCGTAGAAGAAGGCGAGCGCCGGGGTCATCAGCATGACCAGGGCGGAGCAGATGAGCATGAACCCGGTGTTGGCGGCGGACAGCGCGGGGGCGTCTGCGGCCAGGGTCGTGATGGCTGGTGCCATCGGCGTCTCCTCGTCGTCGAATGCGGCCTGTGCGGGGCGGGGCCGGGGAGCGTCCGGCCGCGAGAGGGAGTGGCCGGTTATGGGCCAGAGATTCGCGCAGCGCGGTTTCCGCCGATGCCGCTCGATGTTTCGCAGCGGTGACGAAGGGGTGGGGCGTGTTACGCGACCGTGAACGGCCGTGTCGGTACGGGGGGACGCCAGGGGTCTCCCGGGAAACGAAACCGGCCGCGCCGGGCGTCCGTGTGACCTTGCGGCGGGGGAGCCGAGTCGGGCTTTACGGGACGGCCGGCGCGGCCGGGGTCTGTGCGGGCCCCGCAGGGGGGCCGGGGCGGGCCCCGCAGGGGGCCTGGTGGGGTCAGACCGCTTCGGCGGCCTCGGGGAGGAGCTGGGTGAGCCGGTCGGTGAGCTGGACGACCTCGGCGACGTCGCTGTAGTTGCGGGCGGCGTGGTCGACGGTCTTGCGGAGCCGGGTGTTGACCCGTTCGGAGCGGATGCTGCGGGCGACGCCGAGGGCCTTCTCGGCGAGGACCACGGACTGCTCGGGCTCGCGCTTGAGGAGGTGGACGGTGGCCATGCCGATCAGGTTGAGGGCGTAGGACCGCTGGTGGTCGGGGTCCTTCTCGAAGAGTTCGACGGCCCGCTCCATGACGGGCTCGGCGAGCGAGGCGTAGGTCGGGGAGCGGCCGGCGACGTAGGCGAGGTCGCGGTAGGAGTGGGAGTTCTCGCCGTTGAGCTCGGCCTCGGAGAAGAAGCCGATCCAGTCGGGCTCGGGCTCGCCGTCGAGGCCGGCGTCGGCGAAGGTGTCCTCGGCCATCCGGACGGCCCGCTTGCACTTGGAGGGCTGCCCCATGTTGGCGTAGGCACGGGCCTCCATCGCATACAGCATGGCCTGGGTGCGGGCGGTGGCGCAGTCCCGACTGCCGTACTGGGCGAGGTGGATGAGTTCGAGGGCGTCGTCGGGCCGGCCGAGATGGATCATCTGGCGGCTCATGGAGGAGAGGATGTACGAGCCGAGGGGCTTGTCCCCGGCCTCCTTGGCGGCGTGCAGGGCGAGCACGAAGTACTTCTGGGCGGTGGGCTGGAGGCCGACGTCGTAGCTCATCCAGCCGGCGAGTTCGGCGAGCTCGGCGGCGCAGGTGAAGAGGCGCTTGGCGGTGGCGGCGGGCTGGGGCTCCTGGAGGAGATCGGTGACCTCGTGGAGCTGGCCGACGACGGCCTTGCGGCGCAGTCCGCCGCCGCACTGGGCGTCCCACTTGCGGAACATGGCGGTGGTGGACTCCAGGAGGTCGAGCTCGACCTCGGAGAGCCGGTGGGGGCGGCGGGGGTCCACGAGGGGCTCGGGGCGCTCGACGTCGCCGGTGGGGGTGGGGACGAGCCAGCGCTGCATCGGTTCGATGAGGGCGGGTCCCGCGGCGAGCTGGAGGGAGGAGCCGAGGAAGCCCCGGCGGGCGAGCATGAGGTCGCTGCGGGAGAACTCGCTGAGCAGGGCGACGGTCTGCGGGCCGGCCCAGGGCAGGTCGACGCCGGAGACGGAGGGCGACTGGTGGGCGGTGCGCAGTCCGAGGTCCTCGATGGCGACGACGGAGCCGAAGCGCTCGGAGAAGAGCTCGGAGAGGATCCGCGGGATCGGCTCGCGGGGCTGCTCGCCGTCGAGCCAGCGGCGCACGCGCGAGGTGTCCGTGGAGATGTGGTGCGCGCCCATCTGGCGGGCCCTGCGGTTCACCTGGCGCGCCAGTTCGCCCTTGGACCAGCCGCTGCGCACGAACCACGAGCCCAGCTGCTCGTTCGGGCGCTTGCCGGCAGTCGTACCGTCTGCGCCGTTGCCGCTCACTGGAACGCCCCCATCCACCTGATGACCTGTCGTCCGAACCCCTATCAGAATGCCGCCTCTCGCGGCACCTGTCCGACGTTCGTCCTCCTTCGAACTGGAAACCGGGTTGCCACCGGCATACCCACGCGTGCGACCGGGCCCGAGCTTCGAGTACCGAAAGTAATCCTACGATCACCCCTCCACGAGGGCGATTCAAGAAACGCCACCATTCGCCACCCCTTCGAATGAACTCGCCACGCGCGGAACGCGATTCACTTGACATGCGACGAACCGGAGTCGGCGGACGGAAGCGCGGAGAGGCGTGCGCCAGGGTCCGCACCACCCCGCTCACGACCGCGCGCCACACCCCGGCGACGGACCGTGACGAAGGGTGACGGCGGTGCTCCGGGTCGTAACCACCGGCGCGCTCTACCCGTTGGAGGGGGCATGGGTTTCACGATCGGCGGCATTCGTGAGATGCGGTCCGGCGCACGCCGCCGCGTACGCACCACGGAGTGCACAGCGGTGGCCGAGTACACGGGCCTGTGGGGCTGGGACGTCGTCCCCGGCACGCGGGCCGTCTCCGGCCGGTGCTCCTGCGGGGATCCGGCCTGCGCGGCCCCGGGCGCGCACCCCCTCCCCTTCGCGGAACCGGTCCCGGCGGGCGCCGGCCTCGACGTCGCCACCAAGGCGTGGTCCGAGTACCCGGGCGCGACGCTGCTGCTCCCGGTCGGCCGGGCCTTCGACGTGATCGAGGTCGCCGAGGCCGCGGGCCGTCGGGCGCTGGTGCGGCTGGAGCGCATGGGGCTGCCGCTGGGCCCGGTGTGCGCGACCCCGACCGGCCGGGCGCGGTTCTTCGTCGCCCCGGGCGCGGCGGCCGAGCTGCCGCAGCTGCTGTACCGGATGGGCTGGGACGACGCCGATCTGGACCTGCACTGTCTGGGGCCCGGCTCCCACGTCACCGCTCCCCCGTCGGACCTGGGCGGGCTCGGGCCGGTGCGCTGGCTGCGGCCCCCGACGCTGGACACGGCGGGCGCGCCCCCGCAGGCCCGGCTGCTGCTCGGCACCCTGGCGTACATCTGCCATCGGACGCACTTCTGATCCCCGGTACGCGGAAGGGCCCTCGCCACCTGGTGGTGAGGGCCCTTCCGCGTGCCGTACGGCGTCCGTACGAGGTGTCAGTCGCCGATCAGGGCGTCGACGAAGGCGCCCGGCTCGAAGGGCGCCAGGTCGTCGGGGCCCTCGCCCAGGCCGACCAGCTTGACCGGGACGCCCAGCTCGCGCTGGACGGCGACGACGATGCCGCCCTTGGCGGTGCCGTCGAGCTTGGTGAGCACGATGCCGGTGATGTCCACGACCTCGGCGAAGACGCGGGCCTGGATCAGGCCGTTCTGGCCGGTGGTGGCGTCGAGGACGAGGAGCACCTCGTCGAGCGGGCCGTGCTTCTCGACGACGCGCTTGACCTTGCCGAGCTCGTCCATGAGGCCGGTCTTGGTGTGGAGCCGGCCGGCGGTGTCGATGAGGACGACGTCGGCCTTCTCGGCGATGCCCTCCTTGACCGCGTCGAAGGCGATCGACGCCGGGTCGCCGCCCTCCGGCCCGCGCACGGTGCGGGCGCCGACGCGCTCGCCCCAGGTCTGGAGCTGGTCGGCGGCGGCGGCGCGGAAGGTGTCGGCGGCGCCGAGGACGACGGACTTGCCGTCGGCGACGAGGACCCGGGCCAGCTTGCCGGTGGTGGTGGTCTTGCCGGTGCCGTTGACGCCGACGACCATGACCACGCCCGGGGTGTCCTCGGGGCTCTCGGTCTTCACCGTGCGGTCGAAGTCGCCGAGGAGGGCGACGAGCTCCTCGCGGAGCAGGCCGCGCAGCTCGTCGGGGGTGCGGGTGCCGAGCACCTTGACGCGCTCGCGGAGCCGGTCGACGAGCTCCTGGGTGGGCGCGACGCCGACGTCGGCCGTGAGGAGGGTCTCCTCGATCTCCTCCCAGGTGTCCTCGTCGAGGTGCTCGCGGGACAGGAGCGTGAGCAGCCCCTTGCCGAGCGAGTTCTGGGAGCGGGCGAGCCGGGCCCGGAGCCGTACGAGTCGGCCGGCGGTCGGCTCGGGCACCTCGATCTCGGGAGCCTCGGGCTCCACGACGAGGGGTTCCTCGGCGAGCGGCTCCTCGACGACCGTGGCGCCGGAGGGCGTCTCGGTGGGGAGTTCGACCTCCTCGACCGTGCGGCGTGGTTCCTCCCGCGGTGTCTCCGCCTCCTCGCCGACGTGCGGTTCGGCGGGCGGAGCGGTGATGGTCGGCGTGGTGGACGGCGGCTCGGCCGGCGGCAGCTGCTTCTTCTTGCGACCGCTGATCACGAGCCCGCTCGTCACGGCGACCGCGACGACCAGAGCGATGACTACAGCAAGGATGAGTTCCATAACCTCACCAGTATGGCGTGGCCTCCCCCGCGCCCCCTCGTTCTCCGGGCGGGGGCACGCCCCTCCGGGCCGGGCCGGTCCGCCGTTCGGCCGTGTGCCGGCGGGAAGGCCCCCGGGGCGGGGTCACGACCCGTCCGGCATCGGACCGGTGCGGGAGAGGGAGGCTCCTCCGGAGGGTGCGCCGGCCCGTTCTGTGAGCTGACGCACCCTTTGATCGTTAGGGCGTGAATGTACGATGTGCGGATCCCCCACATCCGTACGGAGTACCCCCATGCCCCACGACGCCTCCGAAGCCGCAGGCGCGACGCACGACGGCGCGATGGAGACCCGCGGTCTCGAACCCGTCCCCGACGCCGAGCGGACCGGCCGGGTCCGCGAGCTCTTCCCGACCTGGGTCGCGGCCAACATCAGCGTGCTGCTGCTCACGATGGGCGCCGGTCTGATCGTCTTCAACGGCCTGAACTTCTGGCAGGTCCTGACGGTGGCGGTCGCGGCGCCGGTCCTCTCGTACGGGATCGTCGGTCTGATATCGATCGCGGGGAAGCGCGGCGGGGCGCCCGGCATGGCGCTGTCGCGGGCCGTGTTCGGTCAGCGCGGAAACCTTTTTCCCGGGGCGCTGATCTGGGTGGCCCGCTGGGGCTGGGAGACCATCAACGCGGTCACCGGCGCGTACGCGGTGCTGACCGTCCTCGATCTCCTCTTCGGCGTGAAGTCGAACACGCTCCTGATCGTGGTGACGCTGCTTCTCTTCGTGACCAGCACGTTCCTGGTCTCGGGCCTCGGGATCAACGCGCTGCGGGTGTGCAGCAAGTGGTCGACGTACCTCTTCGGCGCCTTCTCGGTGCTCGTCCTGGCCTATCTGGTGGCCGACACCGACTGGTCGGCGGTCTTCGACAAGCCGGCCGGTTCGACGGCGATGACGGTCGCGGGCATCGGCACGATCGCGGCCGGCGGCATCAGCTGGGTGCCCTCGGGCCCCGACTTCACGCGCTACCTGCCCCGGACGGCCTCCTCGCGGGCCATGGTCGGCTCGACGGTCGGCGGTGCCGGGATCGTGGTGCTCCCGATGGTGCTGATGGGCGCGGTGATGGCGGTGTCCACGCCGGACCTGGCCTCGGCGCAGGACCCGGTCTCCTTCATCGGCGAGCTGCTGCCGATGTGGATCTCCGTGCCGTACCTGGTGATCGCGCTGATCGGGATGGTGCTGATCAACTCGATGTCGATGTACTCGGCCGGCTTCACGGCGCAGACCCTGGGCATCAGGGTGCCGCGTGCGGCGGCGGTGAGCGTGAACGCCGTGATCAGCCTGGTCTTCGGTTTCCTGCTGATGGTGGTGGCGTCCAGCTTCATCGGCTCGTTCATCTCCTTCCTGACGCTGCTGGCGGTGGCGTTCTCGGCGTGGATCGGAGTCTTCGGCGTGGACATGCTGCGCCGGAGGTCGTACGACGCGGCGGCGCTGATGGACACGACGAGGACCAGCGCCTACTGGTACCGGGGCGGTTTCGCCTGGCAGGCGATGACGGCGTGGGCCGTGGCGCTGGTCGTGGGCCTGCTGTTCACGAAGGTGGACTGGTTCTCCGGTCCGCTCGCCTCGTCCTGGATCGGCGAGAACGGTCTGGGCTGGGCGGTGACGATCGTGGCTGCCGGCGTGCTGTACGCGGTGCTGCCGCGCACCCCGGAGAAGGTGCCGGCGGCGCCCGCCGAGGTGCGCGAGACCGTTTCCATCTGACGCCACGTCAGATAACGTCCCCCTTCCGCGCACCAGCGAAGGGGGACTTCCCATGCCGTTCAGCGTCGTACGGTTCAACCTCGTCGATCCCCGCGCGACCCCCGACTCCCTCTCGGAGCGCTACCGGGCCGCGCTCGCCATGGCCGCGTACGCCGACGAGCACGGCGTCGACACCGTGCAGACCGAGGAGCACCACGGGGTCGAGAACAACTGGCTGCCCTCCCCCTTCGCCTTCGCGGGCGCGGTCTTCGGCGCGACGCGCCGGATCGCGGTCACCGTCTCGGCGATCATCGGCCCGCTGCACGATCCGCTGCGGCTGGCCGAGGACATCGCGGTCCTGGACCTGCTGAGCGGGGGCCGGCTGGTGACGGTGGCCGGGATCGGCTACCGGCCGGAGGAGTACGAGGAGCGCGGGGTCGACTGGGGCCGGCGGGGCAGGCTCCAGGACCTGCTCCTGGAGACCCTGCTCACGGCCTGGACCGGGGAGCCGTTCACCTATCAGGGCCGTACGGTACGGGTCACCCCGCGGCCCTTCACCCGGCCGCACCCGATGCTGCTGGTGGGGGGCTCCTCGCGGGCGGCGGCGCGGCGGGCGGCCCGGCTGGGGCTGCCGTTCTTCCCGAGCGCGCACCTGCCGGAGCTGGAGGAGTACTACCGGGAGCGGTGCGCGGAGTACGGCACGGAGGGCTGGACGATGATGCCGGCCGAGAGGACCCCGCTGCTGCACCTGTCGGAGGACCCGGACCGGACCTGGGCCGAGCACGGCGGGCACTTCCTGCACGAGGCGCGGACGTACGCCTCCTGGCAGTCGAAGGACATCCGGTCGGCGGTGCGGTCGACGGCGACGACGGTGGCGGAGCTGCGGGCGGAGGGGGTGTACCGGGTGGTCACCCCGGAGGAGTGCCTGGCGCTCGGTCTGGAGAGTCCGGTGCTGCATCCGCTGTGCGGCGGGATGCCGGTCGAGGAGGGGTGGCGGAGCCTGCGGCTGTTCTGCGAGGAGGTGCTGCCGCGGCTCACGGCGTGAACCGGTGGCCCGTACGGGCCTCGCCGCCCCGGACGCGCACCGCCCCGGACGCGGGCATGGGGCCCGCGACCGGGGCGGTCGTCGCGAGGAGAGGGGCAGCGGGGATTAGCCCATCTCCTCCAACGCCTTGCCCTTCGTCTCCTTGACGTACCGCAGCACGAAGGGGATCGAGAGCACGGCGAAGACCGTGTAGATGATGTAGGTGCCGGAGAGGTTCCAGTCCGCGAGGGACGGGAAGCTGGCGGTGATGGCCCAGTTGGCGATCCACTGGGCGGAGGCGGCGACGCCGAGGGCCGCGGCGCGGATCCGGTTGGGGAACATCTCGCCGAGGAAGACCCAGACCACCACGCCCCAGGAGAGGGCGAAGAAGAGCACGAAGACGTGGGCGGCGACGAGGGCCACGACGCCCTGGGTGTTGGGGAGCTTGCCGTCGACGAGGTCGGCGGAGAAGGCCCAGGCCTCGAAGGCGAGGGCGATCGCCATGCCGGCGGAGCCGACGAGGGCGAGCGGCCTGCGGCCGACCCGGTCGACCAGGACCATCGCGATCACCGTGCCGATGATGTTGATGATCGACGTGGTGAACGAGTAGAAGAACGAGCTGGACGGGTCGATGCCGACGGACTGCCAGAGCGTCGCGGAGTAGTAGAAGGCGACGTTGATGCCGACGAGCTGCTGGAAGACCGAGAGTCCGATGCCCACCCAGACGATGGGCAGCAGCTTGAAGCGGCTGCCGGTGACGAACAGGTCCCAGAAGGTGGACTTGTGCTCGCGGCGCATGGCCTGCTCGATCTCGTCCACCCGGTGGTCCAGGTCGACGCCCTTGCCCTCGACCTCGGCGAGGACCTCCTTGGCCCGGTCGATCCTCCCGACGGAGATGAGGAAGCGGGGGGACTCGGGGATCGCGAAGGAGAGCAGGCCGTAGAGGAAGGCGGGGACGACCATCACGCCGAGCATCCACTGCCAGGCCTCCAGGCCGCCGATCTCGCCGCGCTGCTCGCCGTCGGCGAGCTGGAGGATGCCGTAGTTGACCAGCTGGGAGATGGCGATGCCGATGACGATGGCGGCCTGCTGGAAGGAGCCGAGGCGGCCGCGGTAGGCGGCGGGGGCGACCTCGGCGATGTACGCGGGGCCGATGACGGAGGCCATGCCGATGGCGAAGCCGCCGATGATCCGCCAGAGGGCGAGGTCCCAGAGGGCGAAGGGCAGCGCGGAGCCGACGGCGCTGACGGCGAAGAGCACCGCGGAGATCTGCATGCAGCGGATGCGGCCGATGCGGTCGGCGATCCGGCCGGCGGTGGCGGCGCCGATGGCGCAGCCGATCAGGGCGATGGCGATGACCTGGGCGAGGGTGCCGGAGCCGATGTCGTAGCGGTCCCGGATCGCCTCGACGGCGCCGTTGATGACGGAGCTGTCGTATCCGAAGAGGAACCCGCCCATCGCGGCGGAGGCCGTGATGAAGATGACGTGGCCGAGGTGGTCCGGGTGTGCGGCTCGGCCTTCGGAAGGCGGCGGCGTGGGCGCCTGAGCGGTGTCGGTCACATGGACTCCTCGGTGGGGGGTAAGCCCTTCCAGTGGCGCACAACTTCACGCCGCCCACCACGTGAAGGTAAAAGCAACGTTGCAGAGACTATGCCTTCAAGTTTCGAAGTCAATAGCCGATGTCGTATGACTTCAAGCGCACAGCGAAGCTGGCTGGTTTCACGACTTGAACGATTTCCTTCAGCGGAGCCGCTGGCTGATCACCTTCGAGACGCCGTCGCCCTGCATGGAGACGCCGTACAGCGCGTCCGCGACCTCCATCGTCCGCTTCTGGTGCGTGATCACGATCAGCTGCGAGGACTCCTGGAGCTCCCGCATGATCCCGATGAGCCGCTGGAGGTTGGTGTCGTCGAGCGCCGCCTCGACCTCGTCCATCACGTAGAACGGGCTGGGCCGGGCCTTGAAGATCGAGACGAGCAGCGCCACGGCGGTGAGCGAGCGCTCGCCGCCGGAGAGCAGCGAGAGCCGCTTGACCTTCTTGCCCGGCGGGCGGGCCTCCACCTCGACGCCGGTGGTGAGCATGTTGTCCGGGTCGGTGAGGACCAGCCGGCCCTCGCCGCCCGGGAAGAGCCGCGAGAAGACGCCCTCGAACTCGCGGGCGGTGTCCCGGTAGGCCTCGGTGAAGACCTGCTCGACCCGCAGGTCCACCTCCTTCACGACCTGAAGCAGGTCGGCACGGGTCTTCCTCAGGTCCTCCAGCTGCTCCGAGAGGAACCGGTGCCGCTCCTCCAGGGCCGCGAACTCCTCCAGTGCCAGCGGGTTGACCTTGCCGAGCTGGTGGTACGCCCGTTCGGCGGCCTTCAGCCGCTTCTCCTGCTCCGAACGGACGAACGGACGCGGCTCCTCGGACTCCGGGTCCCCCGCCTCCTCGCCCTCCGCCGTCGGCGACGGGGGCACGGGCTGGTCCGGTCCGTACTCGGCGACCAGGGCGGTCGCCTCCACGCCGAACTCCTCCAGCGCCTTCGCCTCCAGCTGCTCGATCCGCAGCCGCTTCTCCGCGCCGAGCACCTCTCCCCGGTGCACGGAGTCGGTCAGCTTGTCGAGCTCGGCCTTGAGGTCCCGGCCCCTGGCGCGGGCGGCCGTCAGGCCCCGCTCCCGTTCCGCCCGCGCCGCCTCGGCCGCCTCCCGCTCCCGCCCGGCACGCGCCAGGGAGACCTCGACATGGGCCAGGAGGGTGCGGGCGCCCGCGGCGACCGCGCCCGCGACCCGCTCCTCGTGGCGCAGTCTGGCCCGGCGCTGCTCGGCACGCGCGCGTGCCTCCCGTTCGGCGCGGGCGGCCCGTTCGAGCGAGTCGGCCCGCCCGGCGAGGCCCTTGACCCGCTCCTCGTGGGTACGGACCTGGAGCCGCGCCTCCATCTCGGTCTGGCGCGCCTGGGCGCCGTCGCTCGCGAGCCGGTCGCGGGTGGAGGTGTCGGGCTCGTCCTCGGCCGGCATCTCCTCGGCGGCGAGGAGCCGTTCGGCCAGTTCCTCGGCTTCGGCGGTGGCCTTCTCCAGGGCCTCCTGGGCGCGGGCGGCGGCGGCCGCGGTCCGCTCGGCCTCCCCCGCCGCTCCCCTGGCCTGGCCGGCGAGCCGGCCGAGCCGCTGGGCGACGGCGGACCTCTCGCGCTCGCCGGCGCGGCGGCGGGTGTCGAGCTCCTCGACGAGCGCGGCGGCGTGGCGGCGCCGTTCGGCGGCCTCCTGCTGTGCGCGGGCGAACTCCTCGCACCGCACGCCCAGTTCGTCGAGCTCGGCGGCGGCCTCGGCGACCGAGGCCTGGACTTCGAGGAGGCTGGGCGCACCGGCGGAGCCGCCGTGCGCGAAGTGCGCGCCGAGCAGGTCGCCTTCGGCGGTGACGGCGGTCAGCTCGGGCCGGGACCTGAGCAGTTCGACGGCCTCGTCGAGGTCTCCGACGACCACGGTTCCGGTGAGCAGCCGGCGGACGGCGGCCAGGACTTCGGCGGGTCCGTCGACCAGGTCGGCGGCGTGCGGGTGGCGTCCGGCCTCCGTGGGGCGCTCCGGCTCGGGGGCTCCGGCCAGGATCAGCGAGGCCCGGCCCGCGTCCTGCTTGCGCAGCAGGCGCAGGGCCTCGGCGGCGGCGGCGGGGCCGTCGGCGGCGAGCGCGTCGGCGGCGGCGCCGAGGGCGGCGGCGACGGGGATCTCGTACCCGGGGGTGACGGTGAGGAGTTCGGCCGCCGGGCCGAGGAGTCCGCTGAGTCCGGCGGAGAGCAGCGCGTCGGTGCCGTCCTTGCGGCGCAGCCCGAGGGCGAGGGTGTCGTGCCGGGCCTTGGTCGCGGCGCGGCGGCGTTCGGCGGTGGCGGCGGCCTCGCGGGCGGCGCCGAGGGCGGCCTCCGCGTCGGCGAGTTCGCGGCGGGCGGCCTCGTAGCGCTCGGCGTGCTCGGTGTCCTCCGCGTCGAGTCCGTCGACCTCGGCCTTGAGCTGCTCGTACTCCTCCTGGGCGGCGGCGGCCCGCTCCGCGGCCTCGTCGCGGGCGGCGGCGAGCCGGTCGATCTCGGCCTGGGCGGAGGCGGCGCGCGAGCGGGCCGCGTTGACCTGGCCGTGGAGCCGGGCGAGGCCCTCGCGGCGGTCGGCGAGGGCGCGGGCGGCGTCCTTGAGACGGCGTTCCTCGGCCGCGAGGGTGCGCTCCAGGTCGGCCCGGTGGGCGACGCTGTCCTCCAGGGCGCGCTCGGCGGCCTCCAGGGCGGCTTCGAGCTCCGCCTCCTGTTCGCGGACGCGGGCGGCCTCGCGCTCCAGGTCCTCCGGGTCGCGGCCGCGGCGTTCCTCGGCGGGCGCGGTGGTGGCGCTCTTCACGCGCGCGTCGGCCAGGGAGACGGTGCCCCGCACGCGTTCGGCGAGCTGGGAGAGGTCGTACCAGTTCTGCTGGGCGCGCTCCAGGCGGGGCACGAGGGTGCGGGCCTCCGCTTCGAGGCCGGCCTCCTCGGCGAGGGCGGCGCGCAGCTCGGTCTCGGTGGCCTCCTTGCGGGCGAGCAGGGCCGCCTCGTCGGCGACCTCGGCGGCCAGGGCCGCGCGGAGCCGGACGAGGTCGTCGGCGAGGAGCCGGAGCCGGGCGTCGCGCAGGTCGGCCTGGATGACGACGGCGCGGCGGGCGACGGCGGCCTGCCGGCCGAGCGGCTTGAGCCGGCGGCGGAGTTCGTCGGTGAGGTCCTGCACGCGCGCGAGGTTGGCCTGCATCGCGTCCAGCTTCCGCAGCGCCTTCTCTTTCCGCTTGCGGTGCTTCAGGACGCCGGCGGCCTCCTCGATGAAGGCGCGGCGGCCCATCGGGTCGGCGTGCAGCACGGAGTCGAGCTGGCCCTGGCCGACGATGACGTGCATCTCGCGTCCGATGCCGGAGTCGGAGAGCAGGTCCTGGAAGTCGAGCAGCCGGCAGGTGTCGCCGTTGATCTGGTACTCGCTGCTGCCGCCGCGGAACATGATCCGGGTGAGGGTGACCTCGGCGTAGTCGATGGGCAGCGCGCCGTCGGAGTTGTCGATGGTCAGCGAGACCTCGGCGCGGCCGAGCGGCGGGCGCCCGGTCGTGCCGGCGAAGATGACGTCCTCCATCTTGCCGCCGCGCAGCGATTTGGCGCCCTGCTCGCCCATGACCCAGGAGAGTGCGTCCACGACGTTGGACTTGCCCGAGCCGTTGGGCCCCACGACGCAGGTGATTCCGGGTTCGAACCGCAGCGTGGTGGCCGAGGCGAACGACTTGAATCCGCGGAGGGTCAGGGCCTTGAGGTGCACTCATGCGACTCTACCGGGGCCCGTGCGTTTCACCCGTGATGACGTGGGGCAGATCCTCGGATGAGGAGGGGTGGGACGCGGGGGAAACGGCGGGTGAAAGGAAGAAGGGACGCCGAAGCGTCCCTTGCGTATCCAGCTGTCGTGCACGTGCGTCGATCCGCACGATCAGCGGTGTGGTGTTCGGCTGCGCCGACGAGAGTGCTTTCCGCCTGGCCCCTGGGGGGCTGGGTTGTCAGGTGAGCGCAGGCTCTGCCTGGGGTACGTCGAGGTCGATGCTGTTGAGCAGCGACTCTCCCTGGTGCTGAGCGGCGGCAGCGGCGAGCGTGTCGTTCTCGGACTGGATCCGTACCAGCTCGGATTCGAGGTCCTGGACGCGCTGCTGAAGCCGTCGCATCTCGGCGAGGAGTCGCGGGTCGGAGCCGCCGACGTATCCGAGAAGCGCCTTTGCCATGATGGATGGTCCTCCACAATGAGTGACCGACCGAAGCGGTGTGGGTCGTGAGGGATTCGCACCCGCGGTGCTCGGCAGTACTGCTTGTCGTGCCGGTTCCACTGCCAAACAGCTGGGGTGCGCGGGGCTTCCAGAATCTCACCAAAAAGTTTGACGGTCAACACGATCACGCCCCGTTTGAAGGGCTGCCGAGGAGTCCACGGCCGCTCAACGGGCGGCGGGGCCTTCGAACTCGGTGCCTCAGGGGCGTCGCGATCATCCTTACGGGGCAGCCTGGCACGACCGGCGCCAGATGGCAACCATCAGGTGCTTCGCTGGTCACGCCCCTGTTACCGGGTGTCCGCCCGGTGCCGCTCTGGGTCACCGGGCGGGGTGTCGGAGCGTGATCGTCAGCGGATGGCGAAGCCGTCGTAGCCGCCGCGCGGGGTGTCCCAGATCTCAGTGACGCCGTCCACACGTCCGGGTGTGTCGTCGGAGTGGAGCCAGTCGAGCAGACGGTGGCAATTCTCACGCGGTCCCTCGGCCACCACCTGCACCCGGCCGTCGTCGAGGTTCAGGGCGAAGCCCACCAGGCCGCCGATCTCCAGGGCGTTTGCCCTGGTGAACCAGCGGAAGCCCACTCCCTGTACCCGGCCGCGCACCCAGGCGGTCATCCGTACGTCGTCGCTCATGGCTGCACGCTAACGGGCGGATTGCCAGATGAGCACATCGCCCCGGCCTTCCATCGCGTACAGTCCCGACCGAACACACCTCACCCGTTCGGGCGCGCGCCGTTCGACTTCCCTCCGGAACGGTACCGACAGCAAAGATCAGCAAAGCCCGGCAAAGAAGCAGCGAAGCCAGCGAAGACCAGCAAGAGGAAGGCAGAGCAGATGGGACGCCACCGTCGCTCCGGCGCCGCACCCGCCGCAGAAGATTACGCGGCCGGTTCGGACCGCCCGCACCGGGGTGCCGCCCGCCGCCGTCGGCCCGTGCGCACCGGCCTGCTCGGCGCCTCCGCGGCCGTCGCGGTCGGCGCCGTCGCCGTCGCCTCGGGTCTGCTCCCCGGCGGGGACGCGTTCACCGTCGGCAACGCCGGTACGAGCGAGCACCAGGTCCAGTCCCGGCAGGCCCCGGAGCTGACGACGCGGGGCGGCTCCGCGCAGTCCCCGGCCGGCGGCTCGGACGGGAGGGTGACGGGCGCGGACACCGACACCGGGAAGCACGTCGCCCCCACCTCCCCCTCGGCGGCCCCCTCCAGGAAGCCGAGCCCGAAGGCCACCCCGAAGCCGACCCCGACGCCGTCGAAGGCCCCTTCGAAGGCGCCGCCGAAGACGAAGGCCCCCGCCCCGAAGCCGGAGGCGCCGAGGACCTCGGCCGCGCCCACGACGAAGGCGCCCGCGCCGAGGCCGGCCCCGACCACGGCGACGCCGGCGCAGAAGCCCCCGGTCACCTCCACCGCCGACCGGGGCGAGGCCGCCGAGGCCGAGGTCTTCCGCCTGGTCAACGCCGAGCGCGCCAAGGTGGGCTGCACGCCGATACGCGCGGACGCGCGGCTCGCGGCGCTGGCCGGCGCGTTCAGCGCCGACATGGCGGCCCGCGGCTTCTTCGACCACACGGACCCGGACGGCGACACCCCGTGGGTCCGGGCGGAGCAGGCGGGCGTCTCGGGCATGGGCGGCGAGAACATCGCCCGCGGCCAGGTGGACGCGGCGGCGGTGATGGCCTCCTGGATGAACAGCGACGGCCACCGCGCCAACATCCTGAACTGCGACTTCACGACCATGGGCGTGGGCGTCGTCTTCGGCGACGGCGGCCCGTGGTGGACCCAGGACTTCGGCTACTGAGCCGAGCACCGCACGGGAAAGGGCCCCGTCACCTCCGGGTGACGGGGCCCTTGCGCGTACGGGCGCGGGAGGGTCAGGCCGCGGCCTTGCCGGCCGCGAAGGTGCGGGCGGTCCGGGCCACGCGGCGGCCGAGGTGTTCGGCGGTGGCGACGTCGGCCTTGTGGACGCCCTCCGGGCCGAGGTCGTTGTGGGTCTGGGCGCCGGCGCCGGCGAAGAAGCCGAGGCGGTTGAGGTCGTTCTCGGAGGCCTCGCTGGTGTTCCAGCCGGGCTTCAGGCCGAGGTTGACCCAGGTCATGCCGTGCTGACCGGCGAGGGTCTGGAAGAACTGCAGGGTGTGCAGCTTGTCGCCGCTCTTGGAGCCGGAGTTGGTGAAGCCGGCGGCGAGCTTGTCCAGCCAGGCGTCGGTGAACCAGCGCTTCGAGGTGGCCTCGGCGAACTGGTGGAAGGCGCCGGAGGCGGTGCCCATGTAGGTCGGGGAGCCGAAGACGATCGCGTCGGAGGCGTCGAGCAGCTCCCACTCGGCGTCGGTGATCTCGTCGACCTTGATCAGGTGGACGGTGGCGCCCGCGTCGGCGGCGCCGTCACGGACGGCCTCGGCCAGGACCGCGGTGTGGCCGTAGCCGGAGTGGTAGGCGATGGAGACGACGGGGCTGGTCACAGAAGACTCCTCGAAGGGGTGTACGGGGTGATGACCAGAAGTAGAGCACTAACTTTTAGATAGCGCAAGCTAGTGGTTAGCGCAGGCATGGTGGTAAGCGCTGTGTCCGAGTACGGTGGAGACATGACTGACGACCTCGCCTACGACGTGTTCGCGCGCGCCTGCCCCTCGCGCGGCACGCTGGAGCACGTGACGGGCCGCTGGGGCAGCCTGACCCTGGGCGCCCTGCACGAAGGGACGTTCCGCTTCAACGAGCTGCGGCGCCGGGTCGACGGCGTGAGCGAGAAGATGCTGTCGCAGACCCTGCACGCCCTGGAGCGCGACGGCCTCGTCCACCGCGAGGCCCGGCCCACGAACCCGCCGCGGGTCGACTACCGGCTCACCCCGCTCGGCCGTGAGGTCGCGGAGCGGCTGATCGGCCTGATCGAGCTGGTGGAGGGGCGGATGGACCAGGTCCTGACCGCCCGCGAGAGCTACGACGCGGAGCGCGCCGGGACCGTCACCGCCTGACGGATCGGACGGTGGCGCGCGGCGGGCGCTGGCAGCTCGGGCAGAAGTAGCTGGACCGGTTCATCCAGGCGCGGCGCCGCATCGGCGTGCCGCAGCGGCGACAGGGCTCGTCCTCGCGCCCGTAGGCGTCCAGCGAGCGGTCGAAGTAGCCGGACTCGCCGTTGACGTTCACGTACAGGCTGTCGAAGCTGGTGCCGCCGGCGTCGAGCGCCGCGTTCATCACGTCCCTGACGTGCCCGAGGAGTTCGGCCGAGCGCGGCCGGGTCAGACCGGCCGTCGGCCGGTCGTAGTGCAGCTTCGAGCGCCAGAGCGCCTCGTCCGCGTAGATGTTCCCGACGCCGCTGATCAGCGACTGGTCGAGCAGGGCCCGCTTGATCGTCGTACGGCGCAGTCGCAGCGCGCCCTGGAAGGCGGCGTCGTCGAAGGCCGGGTCCAGCGGGTCGCGGGCGATGTGCGCGATGACGTCCGGGAGCCCGTCGGGGGTCTGGTCGTGGAGCGAGAGGCCGCCGAAGGTGCGCTGGTCGACGAAGCGCAGCTCGGTGCCGAGGGAGTCGTCGAAGCGGACCCGGATGCGCAGGTGCTTCTCGTCCGGGGCGTCCTCCGGCTGCACGAGGAGCTGGCCGCTCATGCCGAGGTGTCCCAGGACCGACGTCCCGGTCTCCGCCAGCGGCAGCCAGAGGTACTTCCCGCGCCGCCGCGCCCCCTCGAAGCGCTGCCCCTTCAGCCGGGCCGCGAAGTCCTCGCCGCCCGCCGGATGGCGCCGTACGGCCCTGGGGTGCAGCACCTCGACCTCGGCCACGGTCCGTCCGGCGACCCAGCGCTCCAGACCGCGCCGTACGACCTCGACCTCGGGCAGCTCGGGCACGGGATTCCTCCGGAGGGGTACGGGTGGCGGTCCCGGGGTGCGACGATCCCGGTCCGCCGGACGGGCCCAGCCAGCCTACCGCCCGGGGAGAGCCCGTCGCTCCCCCGGAAACGACTCCGGAACGGCTCCGGAACGGCTCCGGAACGACTCCGGAACGGCTCCGGAAACGGCTCTGGAGCGGCTCCGGAAACAGCCTCGGAACGGCTCCGGAAACAGCCTCGAAAACAGCTCCGCCCGCCCCTGGCGGGGGCGGGCGGGAAGACTCTGCCGAAGGAGCGCGGGAGTGCGCGTGGGATCGCGGTCAGGCGGTGGCCGGGGTGGCCCCGTCCTTCCGGTCCTGCTCGCCGACCGTGCCGGCGTCCGCCGCGGCCTTCGCCGCGGCCAGGCGCTCGTCCGCGGCCGCGCGGATCGCGCGCCACGCGGACTCCGCCGCCTGCTGTTCCGCTTCCTTCTTGCTGCGGCCGGTGCCGGTGCCGTACGAGACACCACCGACGCGGGCGGCAGCGGTGAAGGTCTTCTCGTGGTCCGGGCCCTCCTCGGAGACGAGGTACTCCGGGACGCCCAGGCCCTCGGCCGCGGTGAGCTCCTGGAGGCTGGTCTTCCAGTCCAGGCCGGCACCGAGGTTCGAGGACTTCTCGATCAGCGGGTCGAAGAGCCGGTGCACCAGCTCGGACGCCGCGTCGAGTCCCTGGTCGAGATAGACCGCGCCGATCACCGCTTCGAGGGTGTCGGCGAGGATGGACGCCTTGTCCCGGCCGCCCGTGCCCTCTTCGCCCCGGCCGAGCCGGATGAAGGAGCCGAGTTCGAGGCCGCGCCCGACCTCCGCCAGCGCACGCGAGTTGACCACCGCGGCCCGCAGTTTGGCCAGCTGGCCTTCCGGCAGGTCGGGATGGGTGCGGTACAGCGTGTCCGTGACCACCAGGCCGAGCACGGAGTCCCCGAGGAACTCCAGGCGCTCGTTGGTGGGCAGGCCGCCGTTCTCGTACGCGTACGAGCGGTGGGTCAGCGCACGCACCAGAAGGGCGGACTCGAGCTGATACCCGAGCCGCCCTTCCAGAAGCGTGTGGGACGAGGCTGCGCTGATGTTCTCAGACATCGTGCCTCTCACCAGCCACTCAGACCGAGAGGACCTGGCGCTTGTTGTAGGTGCCGCAGCTCGGGCACGCGATGTGCTGCAGCTTCGGCTCCTGGCAACGCTCACACGAAACCAGGGTGGGGACCGCAGCCTTCCACTGCGACCGGCGGTGGCGCGTGTTGCTGCGCGACATCTTCCGCTTCGGAACAGCCACGGCTACTTCTCCTGCTTCTCGGCGGCGCTTCGGACGTCCCCGTCAGAGGCTTTGCCGCTCATGTTGTCCTTCTCATCGGTTCCCAGCGAACCGGCGAGTCCCTGCAGTGCCGCCCAACGGATGTCGACGGCTTCATGGTGGTGGTCCGGGTTCTCGTTCAGGTTGGTTCCGCACTCGGAACACAGACCCGCACAGTCCTCCCGGCACACCGGCTGCATCGGCAGTGCGAGCACCACCGCATCACGCAGCACGGGCTCGAGGTCGAACATGCCGTCCTCGAGGGGGATCATGTCCTCGTCGTCCTCGGCTTCGTCGTCCGCGGCCGCCCTGGAGCGGCCCCGGTCGTCGGAGTCGGGGTACGAGAACATCTCCTGGAAGTCCACGTCGAGCTCCAGCTCGACGGGCTCCAGACACCTTACGCACTCCCCCTCGGCCGATGCACGGGCGGTGCCTGTGACAAGCACCCCTTCCATGACCGACTCAAGACGGAGATCGATTTCCACCGGAGAGCCCTCGGGCACTCCGATCACTCCTTCGACGCCGAACGCGGCGTTGCCGCCGGGCGCCTCGACCGAACGCGAGAGCCGCTGCAGGGCGCCAGGACGCCGCCCCAGCTCGTGCGTGTCGAACACGAGGGGGTTGCGGTGGTCGAGGCGCGTGCTCAGGGCTCTTCCTGCTTTCGGATCGTTCTGCGGCGTGGAGGAGGCTGCCGGACGTGGGCAGCGGGGATCGCGGACATAGCGCGACCGAAGAGCCAGGATACTGGACGCTTCGCTCAGGGCCCAATCCGGGCTCCCCGCCCTCACTGCCCCTGTTCGTACCGGCGCAGCTGCTCCAGGTCGATCATGCTCGTGTCGAAGAAGCTGGTCTCGTCGAGCGCGGCGGCCTGCTGCGGCTGCGCGTGGGCCTGGGCCTGGGCGTGGGGGTCATACTGCTGCTGCTCGTAGCCGTACTGCCCCTGGTACGCGTACGGATCCTGCTGCTGGTAGCCGTACGCGTCCGTCTGCTGCTGGTACGCGTAGGCCGGGTCCTGCCGGGGCTGCTGCGGGTAGCCGTACGGGTCGGGCTGCTGCGCGGGGATCTGCGGGGCCTGCGCGGGCTCGGGGTCGGAGAGCTCCGCGAGCCCGGCGAGGTAGTCCGCGTCGCTGGTGTGGACCGCGCCGCCGAGGCCGTCCTGGGCAGCCATGTGCTCGCCGAGGGCGTCCGTGGCGATCCGGCCGTGCAGCTTCTGCCGGCCCCGGCCGACGGCCTCCAGGGTCTTGGTGAGGACGGCCTCGAAGGCGCCCAGCTTCGCGTCCACGTACTCGTCGGCCCGCTGGATGAGGGTCTGGGGGTCGGCGCTGTACTCGGGGGCGTCCGCGTCGGCGTAGCCGTCCCGGTCGAGGCCCGGACCGCGGCCGAGGAGCTTCTCGCGCCCGCGGTCGACGGAGCCGATGGTCTTGTTGAGGACGACCTCGAAGTTGGCGAGCTTGGAGTCCACGTAGTCGTCGGCCTCGGCCCGCACCTCCTCGGCCTCGCGGCGGGCCTCGGCGAGGATCCGGTCGGCCTCCTCCTGGGACTCGCGGGCGACCTGGGTGTCGGAGACGATCGAGCCCCGCTCGGCGTGGGCGGCCTCGATGATCCGCTCGGCCTCCTGGCGGGCCTGCTCGACCATCTGCTCGCGGCCGCCGATCAGCTCCTGGGCCTGGGCCAGGGAGCCGGGCAGGGCCTGGCGCACCTCTTCGAGCAGGGCGAGCAGCTCGGCGCGGTTGACCACGCAGGATGCCGACATGGGCATGGAACGGGCGCCCTGCACGGTCGCGACGATCTCGTCGAGCTTCTTCTGCACGTCCACCTGGTGCTCGCCACTCTCTACAGCTGGATGGAGACGGACGGGACGACTGTAAGGGCAGTCGGCGCCCGTCCGACACCAGGTGACGGAGCGTCAGCGGCGGTGGCCGCGCGTCACTTCTGCGCGAGCCGCTCGGTCAGCCGCGGGAGGACCGTCGGCGGGACCAGGTGGGAGACGTCGCCTCCCCAGGCGGCCACTTCCTTGACCAGGGAGGAGGAGAGGAAGCTGTACGTCGGGTTGGTGGGGACGAAGAGGGTCTCCACGCCCGAGAGGCCGTTGTTCATCTGGGCCATCTGCAGCTCGTAGTCGAAGTCGCTGACCGCGCGCAGGCCCTTGACGATCGCGGGGATGTCGCGCTGCTTGCAGAAGTCGACGAGGAGGCCGTGGAAGGACTCCACCTCGACGTTGCCGAAGTCGGCGGTGACCTCGCGGATCAGCTCTATCCGCTCGTCGACCGTGAAGAGGCCCTTCTTCGACTGGTTGATCATCACGGCCACGTGTACGACGTCGTACAGCTTGGAGGCGCGGGCGATGATGTCGAGGTGTCCGTTGGTGATGGGGTCGAATGACCCCGGACAGACGGCGCGGCGCAACTTGGGTCCCTCGCTCTCCGGTCCGGTCATCGTGCGTCTTCGCACGTAGAGGCGGCGCGACCGTACCAAAACGTTCCCTCGCCGTAACGACGGGACCGCAGGGGGTCGAAGCCCTCGGGCCAGCCGAACTCCCCGCCTCGGGTGCTGCGCTCCACGGTGACGAGGGCATCCTCGCTCAGCCAGCCCCCCGAGCGCAGTGTGAGGAGAATCTCGCGGAGATCGTCGTCCCCGACGGCGTAGGGCGGGTCGAGGAAGACCAGGTCGTACGGGTCGGCCGGGGCCGGTCCCGTCACGATCTGCTCGGCCTTGCCGGTGCGGAGTTCGGCGCCGGGCAGGCCGATCGAGCGGATGTTGTCCCGGATCGTCTTCGCGGCGCGGGGGTCGGCCTCCACGAGGAGGGCGTGGGCGGCGCCCCGGGAGAGCGCCTCCAGGGCGACGGCGCCGGAGCCCGCGTACAGGTCGGCGACCCTGGCCCCGGCCAGGCCCTGGAACGACTCCCAGGTGGAGAAGAGGCCTTCCCGCGCCCGGTCGGAGGTGGGGCGGGTGCCGTTGCCGGGGGGCACGGCCAGGCGCCGTCCGCCGGCGCTGCCGGCGATCACGCGGGTCATCGGTGTCCTCGTTCTCCATAAACCATTGCGTACGCAATAGCTTATGGCGCCGTCGGCACCCTGGCGTCAGCCCTTCTCCAGGTACTCCTCCCGCTCCTCGCTGAGGAGCGCGTCGAGCGCGGTGCGCAGGCCGGGGTGGGCGTCGAGGTCGGGGTCGGCGAGGACGAGGGCGGTGGCCTCCTCGCGGGCGGCGGCGATGACCTCCTCGTCGTCGATGACGGCGAGCACCCGGAGGGAGGAGCGGACGCCGGACTGGGCCTGGCCGAGGACGTCGCCCTCGCGCCGCTGTTCGAGGTCGATGCGGGAGAGCTCGAAGCCGTCGAGGGTGGAGGCGACGGCGTTCAGCCGCTGGCGGGCGGGGCTGGCCTCGGGCATCTCGCTGACGAGGAGGCAGAGGCCGGGGGCGGAGCCGCGGCCGACGCGGCCGCGGAGCTGGTGGAGCTGGGAGACGCCGAAGCGGTCGGCGTCCATGATCACCATGGCGGTGGCGTTGGGCACGTTGACGCCGACCTCGATGACCGTGGTGGCGACGAGGACGTCGAGGTCGCCGGCGGCGAAGCGGCGCATGACGTCGTCCTTGTCGTCCGGGTGCATGCGGCCGTGCAGGACGGCGATCCGCAGGCCCGCGAGGGGGCCGGCGCCGAGCTTCTCGGCGACGTCGAGGACGGCGAGCGGCGGGCGCTTCTCGGCCTCGTCCTCGGGGGACGCCTTGGCCTTCTTCTTCTGGTCCTCCTCGTCGCCGATGCGGGGGCAGACGACGTACGCCTGGTGCCCGTTCTCCACCTCCTCGCGGACCCGCTCCCACGCGCGCGCGAGGAAGTGCGGCTTGTCGGCGGCGGGGACGACGTGGCTGGCGATCGGCGAGCGGCCGGCGGGCAGCTGGTCGAGGACGGAGGTCTCCAGGTCGCCGAAGACGGTCATGGCGACCGTGCGCGGGATGGGCGTCGCGGTCATGACGAGGAGGTGCGGGGGCTGCTTCCCCTTGCCGCGCAGGGCGTCGCGCTGCTCCACGCCGAAGCGGTGCTGCTCGTCGACGACGACCAGGCCGAGGTCGTGGAACCGGACCTTGTCCTCGATCAGCGCGTGCGTGCCGATGACGATGCCGGCCTCGCCGGTGACCAGGTCGAGCAGGGCCTGGCGGCGGGCGGCGGCGCCCATGGAGCCGGTGAGCAGGACGACCTTGGTGGCGCGCTCGGCGCCGCCGAGCATGCCTCCTTCGGCGAGCTCGCCCATCATCTCGGTGACGGAGCGGTGGTGCTGCTGGGCGAGGACCTCGGTGGGGGCGAGCATGGCGGCCTGTCCGCCGGAGTCGACGACGGCGAGCATGGCGCGCAGCGCGACCATCGTGTTGTGCGTCACGGTGAAGTGATCCGTCACGTAGGCATGGTCGGCATGCGCGACGCTGATGCACTGCACGGCCTTCCGGCCGACGTACTCCACAGCACGGATGCCACGCCGGAAGGTGTTGTACTTGGGCCTCGGACGCATCCGCTCGGCCTTGCGGACGAGCCGGAACGGAGGGTACTCGTCGGGCAGAGCCACGGAGACGTTGAAGGCGGTCTTCTTCGGCAGAACCCGCGCTCGTCCGCCGAGCGAGCGCACGAGCCACGCAACGTCCTCCGCGAGCGAGCGGGAAGCGGAGCACAGCGACACACTCATGCCGTCCTGGTGCACCGTGCCGTCAGTGTCCAGAAGCCCTTGGAGAACCGCGAGACGGTCCTTGATCGTGGCGTTCTTGAACTGCTCGGGGATGAACTTGTCATGCGATGTGACACCCCACAGCTCCAGGTCTCGCAGCGCCTGGATCACCGGATTCCGGACGCCGCCCGCACGCCGGACAAGCTGGATCGTGTAGTCGCAGCGCGAGCCGACCACCGGGGTGAGCCTGCAGCCCGGCTCCACCGACATCGCGACGGCGTCGTGGATCTCGGCGTCGGTTGTGGAGAGCCGCAGGTTGTGCCGAAACGAGCCGTCGCCCAGGAGCACACCGAGCAGGTACGGATCGAGCGGCAGTGTGGCGCCGTCTCCGAGGTCGACCGGGGCGGCGGGGGGGATGTACCACTTCGAGGAGCCGTTCGCCTTCAAGAGGTCATGGCGGATCTCCCTTGTGGTCAGCACCTTGGGGGCCTGGCCGCGGTGCCATGCGCAACTCGTTCCTACGATCCACAGGTGCTCGTCGTCGCACTCCACGGCGGTTCCGTCCGAGAGAAGGATCCGCCACACCTCCCGCTCCCCCTGTGGAAAGACTCCGTCGACGACTGCGGTCTCTCCTGTGGGCACGATCACCTCGTCCCCCACCCTCATGTCGCCCATCCGTCGGAATCCCACAGAGGTCAACACGAGGGAGTCCAGGGGCTGCGCCTTGCCCGATCCGACCTCGCCCTGGAGGAGCCGGTGCATGGGGTGCTCGGTGGCGAGGTCGTCGAAGATCTCCTGGGAGACCTTCGTCTGGCCGTCGGTGAGGGTGAAGGGCAGCTTGGCGTCGAAGGCGTCGAGGATGCCGTCGGGGGCCGGTCGCCGGGCGACGGCGGGCAGTTGGGTGTCGGCGTGCCGGCGGCGGGCGAGGGCGACCTGGAGGACGAAGGCCTCGTCCCACTTGAGCCGCTCGCGGGCGGCGGCGACGTCCGCCTTGGTGCGGGGGCGGTGGATCATCCGCAGGGCGTCGGGCAGCTCGGTGAGGCCGCGGCCCTCGCGCAGGGCGGGCGGCAGCGGGTCGACGGCCTCGACGACGCCGGGCAGGACGGCGTCGACGGCCTTGGCGATCTTCCAGGACTCCAGCTTGGCGGTGGCCGGGTAGATCGGGATGAGGGCCCCCGCCCAGGTGTCCACGGCCTCGTCGGCGTCGCCGCGGAGCAACTCGTAGGAGGGGTGGGCGAGCTGGAGGCGCCGGTTGAAGAGCGAGACCTTGCCGGCGAACATCGCGCGGGTGCCGGGCAGCAGGTCCTTGTGCGGCTTGTGGACGCCCTTGCCGAAGAAGACCAGCTGCACCCGGCCGCTGCCGTCGGTGATGGTCACTTCGAGGCGCTGGCCGCGCCCCTTGGAGCCGTTGAAGGTCAGCACCCGGGCGTCGGCGACCTGCGCGACCACCGTGACGTGCTCGTCGAGCGGGAGGTCGGCGAGGGTGGTCAGCTCCCCGCGCTCGGCGTACCGGCGGGGGTAGTGGTGCAGCAGGTCCCCGACCGTGTGCAGGTCGAGTGCCTCGGCCATGACCTTGGCGGTGGCGGGGCCGAGGGCCTTCTTGAGTGGTTCGTCGAGCGCGGGCACGTCCTCCATTGAAGACCACGGGACCGACAGTCGTGCCGAAGCCTGTGGACGACCGCCGGGATCGGGGCCTATTCCACTCCGATGAGCAGGGGCGGCGCCCCCGCGCCCGCGTGGTACGTGGTGGTGTCGACGGCCAGGTAGCCGCGCCGGACGTGGCCCTCCAGGTCGGGGGCGAGGCCGGGCGGGGTGTCGTCGGCGACGACGAGGGTGACGAGTTCGCCGCCGGCCGAGAGCATCCGGTCCAGGACGGTGCGGGCGGTCTCGGTCAGGTCCTTGCCGATGACGGCGACGTCGCCCTCGATGAGGCCGAGGACGTCGCCGGCCTGGCAGACGCCGGCCGAGGTGAAGGAGCGGCGTTCGGCGACGGCGAGTTCGGCGTAGCGGGTGGCTCCGGCGGCGGCCGTCATGGCGACGACGTCCTCGTCGAAGCGCCGGTCGGGTTCGTGGACCGCGAGGGCGGCGATGCCCTGGACGGCGGCCCGGGTCGGGATGAGGGCGACGCGGATGCCCTCGGCCCTGGCGCGTTCGGCGGCGGCGGCCGCGGTCAGGCGCAGCTCGGTGTCGTTGGGCAGGAGGACGACCTCGCGCGCGTGCGCCCGTCGGATCGCCTCCAGGAGGTCGTCGTCGGCGGGCGGTTCGCCGGGCCTGCTGCGGACGGTGGTCGCGCCGGCCTCGGCACAGAGTCCGGCGAGGCCCTCGCCGGGGACGACGGCGACGACCGCGCGCCGGGCGCGTTCCCCGCGTCCGTCGCCGGACGGTCCGGACGGTCCGGCCTGTTCGGCCCGTTCGGTCTGTTCGGACGGCTTCGCGGTCGCCGCGTCGGCCGCGAAGTGGGTGATGCGGATGCGGTGGGGCCGGCCGGCCTGGACGCCGGCCTCGACGGCGGCGCCCGCGTCGTCGACGTGGACGTGGACGTTCCACAGCCCGTCGCCGCCGACGACGACGAGGGAGTCGCCGAGGGCGTCGAGCCGGCCCCGCAGCAGGTCCACGGCGGCGTCCTCGGCCTCCAGGAGGTAGATCACCTCGTAGGCGGGCCCGGCCTCGCCGTCGCAGGCCGGCGGGGCGGCCGGCACGGCCCGTACGTCCCCGAGGACCCGTACCGCGCCCGGCGCGGTCCCGGCGGGGTCCGGCGTCCGGCCGCCCACGGTCTCGACGAGCGCTCCGAGGACGGCGACCAGACCGCGTCCGCCGGCGTCGACGACCCCGGCCCGGCCGAGGACGGCCAGCTGGCCGGGGGTCGCCTCCAGGGCGGCCCTGGCCCCGTCGTGGGCCCGGGCGGCGACCTCCAGGAGGGTGCCGCCGCCCGCGCAGCCGGCGGCGGCCGCCGCGGCCACGGTGAGGACGGTGCCCTCCACGGGGTGGGCGACGGCCTGCCGGGCGGCGGCGGACGCCTCGGCGAGGGCGCGGGCGAGGTGATCACCGTCACGTCCTTCGGCGAGGACGGCGGCCATGCCGCGCAGGAGCTGGGCGAGGATGGTGCCGGAGTTGCCCCGGGCGCCGAGCAGGGCGCCGTGCGCCATGGCCCGTACGGCCTCGGCGGTGTCGGGTTCGGAGGCGGCGAAGACGGCCTCGACGGCCTCCCGGGCGGCCTCGGCCGTCAGGTACAGGTTGGTGCCGGTGTCCCCGTCCGCGACCGGGTAGACGTTGATCGCGTCGATCTCCTCGCGCTCCCGCCCGAGGGCGTCGAGGGCCCGTGCGCACCAGGTCCGGACCGCTTCGGCGTCGAGCTCGACGAGCTCCTCGTCAGGCTGAAGGGCTCGCGACAACGGGGGGTCCTCCTTCGGCGGTGAGCTCACCGCAGGGTAGACCGGGGGTCGGCCGCCCGTGACCAGGGGCAGGGGCGAGGCCGGCGGAGACCATGGTAGTTTCGTTCCACGGAAGCAGGCGTTGTATGCTGCTTCGGTTGCCCGGTTCAAACCGGGCCGTTCCCCGGCAAGCCACTTCAGACTCCTGATTCCGGTGCGCCGGATTTCACTGTAATTCTGAAGTCTTTGGAGTGACCCGTGGCTGCCAACTGCGACGTCTGCGGCAAGGGGCCGGGCTTCGGCAACAACATTTCGCACTCGCACCGCCGTACGTCCCGTCGCTGGAACCCGAACATCCAGCGCGTGCGTGCCGTGGTCGGTCGGACGCCGAAGCGGCTCAACGTCTGCACCTCGTGCATCAAGGCCGGCAAGGTCTCGCGCTAATCGCGACGTTCCGTCGTAGCGCAGCCCCTGCGGTTGCCTTGAGAGGCCGGTTCACCTCGGTGAACCGGCCTTTTGCCATGCCCTGACGCCGTTCAGTCCCGGAACCGCCAGCCGTGGTCGACCGGTCCGATGCCCGCGCCCAGCGCGAAGCCCGCGGCGATGGCCCCCGTCACGTACTCCTTCGCCTGCCGCACCGCCTCCGGCACCGTCAGGCCCTTGGCGAGCCCGGAGGCGACCGCCGAGGCGAGCGTGCAGCCCGTCCCGTGGGTGTGCCGGTTGTCGTGGCGCGGGGCGCGCAGCCAGTGCTCCTCGGTGCCGTCCGTGAGCAGGTCCACGGCCTCCCGGCCGGTGGGCAGGTGTCCGCCCTTGATCAGGACCCAGCGGGGCCCGTACGACAGCACGGCCTCGGCGGCCGTCCGCATGTCGTCCTCGTGGCCGACGTGGACGCCGGTGAGCTGGGTCACCTCGTCCAGGTTGGGGGTGGCGACGGTCGCGACCGGCAGCAGCTTCGTGCGGACGGAGTCGAGCGCGGTCTCGGCGAGCAGCGGGTCGCCGTGCTTGGAGACGCCGACGGGGTCGACGACGACGGGGGCCTCGACGGAGGCGAGGAGGTCCGCCACCGTCTCCACGAGCGCGGCCGTGGCGAGCATCCCGGTCTTCACGGCCTGGACGCCGATGTCGTCGACGACGGCCCGGTACTGGGCGCGCACGGCCTCCGCGGGGAGCTCCCAGACGCCCTGGACGCCCCGGGAGTTCTGGGCGGTGACGGCGGTGAGCACGCTCATGCCGTGGACGCCGAGCGCGAGCATCGTCTTCAGGTCGGCCTGGATGCCGGCACCGCCGCCGGAGTCGGATCCGGCGACGGTGAGGACCAGCGGGGGATTCACTCCGTCTCTCCGAAGTGGTCCCAGCCGCCCACGCTGTGCCAGGGCGCGCCGTCCACGGTGACCTGCGGCAGCGCCGAGGGGTGGAGGACCTCGCCGATGACCTTCCAGCGGGCGGGGAGCTTCACGTCCGGCGGGAAGGTGGCCACGATGGCGTGGTCCTCTCCCCCGGTGAGCACCCACTGCATGGGGTCGACGCCGACGGCCTGGCCGATGTCGTTCATCTGGGTGGGGATGTCGATGAGGCCCGAGCGCAGGTCGATGCGGACCTTGCTGGCCTCGGCGATGTGCCCGAGGTCGGCGATGAGGCCGTCGCTGACGTCGCACATGGCGGTGGCGCCGAGCCCGGCGGCGGCGGGGCCCGCGTGGTACGGCGGTTCGGGCCTGCGGTGGGCCTCGACGAAGGCGCGCGGGGAGCGGAAGCCGCGGGAGAGGACCGCGTATCCGGCGGCGGACCAGCCGAGCCAGCCGGTGTAGGCGACGACGTCGCCGGGCTGGGCGCCGCCGCGGGTGACCGGGTCGTGGTTGCGGAGGTCGCCGAGCGCGGTGATGGAGACCATGATCGTGTCGCCGCGGACGACGTCGCCGCCGACCACCGCCGCGCCCGCGACCTGACATTCGTCGCGCAGCCCGTCCATGAGTTCCGTGGGCCAGGTGACGGGGAGTTCGGCGGGGACGACGAGGCCGAGGAGGAGCGCGGTGGGGACCGCGCCCATGGCGGCGATGTCGGCGAGGTTCTGCGCGGCGGCCTTGCGGCCGACGTCGTAGGCCGTCGACCAGTCGCGGCGGAAGTGACGTCCTTCGAGCAGGATGTCCGTGCTGGCCACCACGCGCCGGTCGGGGGCGGAGACGACCGCGGCGTCGTCGCCGGGCCCGATCCGTACCGCCGGGGTGGAGGTGAGCCGGGACGTGAGCTCTCTGATGAGCCCGAACTCTCCCAGCTCTCCGACTGTGCCCTTCACCGCGTCTCACCTCGTGTCTTCGTGCCGGCCGGCGGGCGGGGGCGCGTCTGGGCGCGCCGCGGGTCGCGGGCCGTCACCGTGCTGGGTACCGTCAAGTAGACCGTCAACTTCTGTCCTGCGTACGCCACACCCCGAGCGCCTCCGGACGCCCGGGTCTCCCCGTGGCCCGCGGCGACGCGGTACCGTGGCGTCCCTTTCTCCCACAAGATCCTCGTGGTCGCCCTGGAGGTTCCGTGGTTCAGGCGTACATCCTCATCCAGACCGAGGTGGGCAAGGCGTCGACCGTCGCCGACACCATCTCCAAGATCCCGGGGGTCATCCAGGCCGAAGACGTCACAGGACCGTACGACGTGATCGTGCGCGCGCAGGCGGACACCGTCGACGAGCTGGGCCGCATGGTGGTCGCCAAGGTCCAGCAAGTGGACGGCATCACGCGCACCCTCACCTGCCCGGTCGTTCATCTGTAGCCCCCGTCTACGCTTGGCCGGTGACGTCTTCCCACCGGCCCTTCGGCCTGCCCGCCGCCGTCGCGGCCGCCGTTCTGCTGTCGGCCGCCGCCGGCTGTTCCTCGCCGGACGCCGCGGCGTCCGTCGTGGTCCCGAGCCCGCCGGCGAAGGAGGCCGCCCTCTGCCAGGCGCTGGCGAAGGAGCTTCCCGACACCGTGGCGGGTCTGGCGCGGAGTGACCCGGAGCCCGGCTCCGAGTTGACCGCCGGGTGGGGTGACGGTGCGATCGTACTGCGCTGCGGGGTCCCCCGGCCCGAAAAGATGAGCGACCCGAAGGCGCAGGGCGTCTCCGCGAACGGCGTGCGCTGGATGCTGGAGCGGCGCGAGGGTGCCGGGCCCCGTTTCACCTCGGTGTACCGCAGGACGTACGTCGAGGTGACACTGGACGAGCGGTACGCGCACGACGCCGGTCCGCTCACGGACCTCGCGGGACCCGTGGAGCGGACCGTGCCGTGCACCCTGAAGTCGGAGTGCGGGTGAACGCGGAGCCGGGGCGCGGGTGACCGCACTCCGGCTCCCCGGTCGCGGGTCGCCCGCCCCCGGCCGCGTTCCGTCTAGCGCAGGCCCGTGGAGCGGGTCAGCGCGGCCTGGACGAGCCGGTCGACGAGCTCGGGGTAGCTGACGCCGCTCTCCTGCCACATGCGCGGGTACATGGAGATGGGCGTGAAGCCCGGCATGGTGTTGATCTCGTTGATGACGAAGTCGCCGTCCTCGGTGAGGAAGAAGTCGGCGCGGACCAGGCCCTCGCAGGAGACGGCCTCGTAGGCGGCGACGGCGAGGCGCTGGACCTCGGCGGTGGCCTCGTCCCCGATGGGGGCGGGCACGATGCCGGAGGCCGAGTCGATGTACTTGGCCTCGAAGTCGTAGAAGTCGTGGTCGGTGACCGGCGGGATCTCGGCCGGGACGCTGGCGCGCGGGCCGTCCTCGAACTCCAGGACGCCGCACTCGATCTCGCGGCCGCGCAGCAGCGACTCGACGAGGATCTTGGGGTCGTGGCGGCGGGCCTCCTCGATGGCCTCGTCCAGGCCGGAGAGGTCGTCGACCTTGGTGATGCCCATGGAGGAGCCGCCGCGGGCCGGCTTCACGAAGAGCGGCCAGCCGTGGTCGGCGGCGAACTCGACGATCTTCTTGCGGGCGGCGGCGGGGTTCTGCTCCCACTCGCGCGGCCGGATGACCTCGTACGGGCCGACGGGGAGGCCGAAGGAGACGAAGACGCGCTTCATGTACTCCTTGTCCTGGCCGACGGCGGAGGCGAGGACGCCCGCGCCGACGTAGGGGACGCCGGAGAGCTCCAGGAAGCCCTGGAGGGTGCCGTCCTCGCCGTAGGGGCCGTGGAGGACCGGGAAGACGACGTCGACCTCGCCGAGGGCCTTGGGGACCTGTCCCGGCTCGGTGAGGACGACCTCGCGGCTCGACGGGTCGACGGGCAGGACGACGCCGCCCTGCTCGGACTCGGCCAGGTCGGAGACGTTGGGCAGCTTCCGGTCGGCGATGGCCATCCGCTCGGGGGCGTCGGCGGTGAGCGCCCAGCGCCCGTCCGTCGTGATGCCGATGGGCAGCACGTCGTACTTGTCCCGGTCGATGGCGCTCAGGACGGCGCCCGCCGTGACGACGGAGATGGCGTGCTCGGAGCTGCGTCCGCCGAAGACGACGGCCACGCGCGGCTTGCGGGGGCTCTGGGTGTTCTCGCTCATATCGCGATGAGCGTACCTTGCGGCTCCCGAACTGCTGAGCGCCCCGCTCGCACGCGCGCGTACGGCTCACACGGCCGGGCTCAGCGGCGCTCGGGCTTGGCCGAGCGCGACATGAGCTCCTTGAGGGCGACGACGGGCGGCTTTCCGTCGTGGACGATCGAGACGACGGTCTCGGTGATGGGCATGTCGACGCCGTGGCGGCGGGCCAGATCGAGCACGGACTCGCAGGACTTGACGCCCTCGGCGGTCTGCCTGGTGGCCGCGATGGTCTCCTGGAGGGTCATGCCCCGGCCGAGGTTGGTGCCGAAGGTGTTGTTCCGGGAGAGCGGCGAGGAGCAGGTGGCGACGAGGTCGCCGAGGCCCGCGAGGCCGGAGAAGGTGAGCGGGTCGGCGCCCATGGCGAGGCCGAGGCGGGTGGTCTCGGCGAGGCCGCGGGTGATGAGCGTGGCCTTGGAGTTGTCGCCGAGGCCCATGCCGTTGGCGATGCCGACGGCGAGGCCGATGACGTTCTTGACGGCGCCGCCGAGTTCGCAGCCCACCACGTCGGTGTTGGTGTACGGGCGGAAGTACGGGGTCATGCAGGCGGTCTGGAGCCGCTGGGCGACCGTCTCGTCGGAGCAGGCGACGACGGCGGCGGCGGGCTGCCGGGCGGCGATCTCCTTGGCCAGGTTGGGGCCGGTGAGGACGGCCACGCGGTCGGCGGGGACGTCGGCGACCTCGGTGATCACCTCGCTCATCCGCTTGGCGGTGCCGAGTTCGACGCCCTTCATGAGGGAGACGAGGACGGTGTCGGGGGCGAGCACCGGCCGCCAGGCGGCGAGGTTGCCGCGCAGGGTCTGGGAGGGGACGACGAGGACGGTGAAGTCGGCGTCCGCGGCGGCCTCGGCGGGGTCCGCGGTGGCCGTGATGCCCCGCGGGAGTTCGACGCCCGGCAGGTAGTCGGGGTTGGTCCGGCCGGCGTTGATCTCCTTGGCGAGCTCGGCGCGGCGGCCCCAGAGGCTCACCTCGCAGCCCGCGTCGGCGAGCACCATGGCGAAGGCGGTGCCCCAGGATCCGTTGCCGAAGACGGCTGCCCTGGTCACTTGGCGCCCTCCCCGGCGGCCTTGCGCCGCTGCTCCAGGCGGGCCTTGCGGTGGTCGTACGGCTCGGGGGGCGCCTTCTCTCCGCGGACCTCCTCCAGGAGGGCGGTGATGGCGGCCATGATGACCTCGGTGGCCTCGCGCAGGACCTCGGGGGTGGGCTCCAGGCCGTCGAAGCGGGAGAGGTCGACGGGCGGCCCGGCCTGCACGATCAGCGTCTTGCGGGGGAACAGGCGGAGCTTGTTCTCCTTGGCGTACGGCGGCATCGCGAGGTTGGCGCCCCACTGGGCCACCGGGATGACGGGGACCTTGGTCATCAGGGCGACGCGGGCGGCGCCGGTCTTGCCGGCCATGGGCCACATGTCGGGATCGCGGGTGAGGGTGCCCTCCGGGTAGAAGGCGACGCACTCGCCGCGCTCGATGGCGTCGACGGCGGCGCGGAAGGCGTCGAGCGCGTTGGTCGTCTCGCGGTAGACGGGGATCTGGCCGGTGTTGCGGAGCATCGTGCCGACGAAGCCGCCCTTGAAGAGTCCGGCCTTGGCGAGGAAGCGCGGGACCCGGCCGGTGTTGTACTGGTAGTGCGCGTAGGACAGCGGGTCCAGGTAGGAGTTGTGGTTGACCGCGGTGATGAAACCGCCGTCGGCCGGGATGTGCTCCATACCGCGCCAGTCCCGCTTGAACAGAACCACCAGGGGGGGTTTGGCGATGACCGCCGCGAGGCGGTACCAGAAGCCGATTCTGCGGCGGGGCACTCGGACACCTTTCTCCGGGACTGGCTGGCAGGGGGTCAAGTGTCGCCCCATGCTCCTGGTCTGTCGAGTGACACCGTACGCCCCGGCGCCTCCGGCGGGCCGCGTGGGCGGGACAGAATGGCCCCGATGAAGACGCTGCCCCCGATGCGCACCGGCTCCGACGACGGCTGGTCCCTGGTCGTCCCCCTGAAGCCCCTCGCCCTGGCCAAGAGCAGGCTGGCGGCCGCGGCGGGGGCGCGGCTGCGTCCCCGGCTCGCGCTGGCGTTCGCCGAGGACACCGTGGAGGCGGTGCTGAACTGCGCGCGCGTGCGGGATGTGGCGGTCGTCACGGACGATCCGGTGGCCGGTGCGGCGCTCGCGGCGCTGGGCGCGCGGATCGTGCCGGACTCCCCGGCGGCGGGGCTCAACGCGGCGCTGGCGCACGGGGCGCGGGCCGTGCGTTCCGGGCGGCCGCACGCATGCGTGGCGGCGCTCAACGCGGACCTCCCGGCGCTGCGGCCGGCGGAGCTGACCCGGGTCCTGGACGCGGCCGGAAATTTTCCGAGGGCATTTCTCGCGGATGCCGCCGAAATAGGTACGACATTCCTCTCGGCGGCGCCGGGGACGGAATTGGAACCGGCATTCGGGGGCGCGTCGAGGCTGCGGCATTTGTCATCGGGGGCGGCCGAAATCCGGCTCGCCGGGGTCGATTCCGTACGCCGGGACGTGGACACCGGGGAGGACCTGGCGGCGGCGCTGGCGCTGGGGCTCGGTCCGCGGACGGCCGCCCGGTGGCCGGCGGTGGCCCGATAGGCTGCGGTCCATGCAGGCGACCGCGTTCACGTACGACCCCGAGACCCGCAGCGGCAGTGTGCTGCTCGACGACGGCACCCCCGTGGAGTTCGGGGCGGAGGCCTTCGAGGCGGGCGGGCTGCGGCTGCTGCGGCCGGGGCAGCGGGTGCGGATCGAGGCCGAGCCGGGCACGTCGGGCGCGGGGCTCCGGATCACCCTGGTGACGCTGCAGACCTTCTGAGAGTCCCGGCCGGAGCGCCCGGTCGGAGCACCGGGGCGCGTGGTCCGGGCGTCCGGACGCGCCGCGGGCCGGGCTCCCGGAGGGGAGCCCGGCCCGGCGGGTCGGTACCGCGCGTCCTACTTCTTGGCGGCGGTCTTCTTGGCGGTCGTCTTGCGCGCCGTCGTCTTCTTGGCGGGCGCCTTCGTCGCCGTGGCCTTCTTCGCGGCCGGCGCGGTCTTCTTGGCGGTGGCCTTGGTCGCCTTCTTCGCGGTGGCGGCCGTGGTGGTCTTCTTGGCGGCGGCGGTGGTCTTCTTCGCCGCGGCCGTCGTGGCCTTCTTCGCCGGGGCGGCCTTCTTCGCGGCTGCGGCGGTGGTCTTCTTGGCGGCGGCGGTGGTCTTCTTCGCCGCGGCCGTCGTGGCCTTCTTCACCGGGGTCGCCTTCTTCGCGGCGGCCTTCTTGGCGGTGGTGGCCTTCTTGGCGGCGGCCTTCTTCACGGTCGCGGAGGCGCCACCGGTGAGGCTGCCCTTGGGGGCCTTCTTGACGGAGACCTCGCCGCCCTTGGGGAGCTTCTTCGAGCCGCTGACCAGGTCCTTGAAGCCCTGACCTGCACGGAAGCGCGGGACGGAGGTCTTCTTGACCCGGACGCGCTCACCCGTCTGCGGGTTGCGGGCGTAGCGGGCCGGCCGGTCGACCTTCTCGAACGAGCCGAAACCGGTGACCGAGACCCGGTCACCGGCCACCACGGCACGCACGATGGCGTCGAGCACGTGGTCGACGGCTTCGGCGGCCTGCTGACGACCGCCCATCTTGTCGGCAATCGCTTCTACGAGCTGCGCCTTGTTCACGTCTTCCCCTTCGGAGACATTGCCAGAACGAAAGTGTTCAAGCTTTTTCGCACGTTAGGCATGTATATACCGCAAATCAAACACGAAACGGTCTAATCACCCTAGTGCCGCAACGCGGAAGTTCCGTTGCGGAGTTCCTGGTGTCAGTCGTCCTCTGGGAATCGGCCCTCGTCGAGGTCCTTCATCAACCGGTCGAGACGCGTGGCCGCGTCCTTGAGATCGTGCTTCGCCGCTGCCGTGACGACCAGCAGCTTCCGGGACAGCGCCATCCTTACGCCCTCCGGGACTTGCAGTGAGCGCACCCTGGTGTGTGCTTCCTTCAATCGGGCGGCGACTGCCTCGTAGAGCTCGAGTTGGCTGTCGCGTTCCATGCACCGATTGTGCCATCTAGGGCGAGTTGTCGCCCGACAGGGTCTCAACAAGCGACTGCGCCCCCCACCGGGCGGTGGGGGGCGCAGTCTTGGAAAAGCGCTGCTCAGACCGTAATTGTACGGGGTTTGAAGGCCGGTCGGGCAGCCTCGTAGGCGGCGATGTCCGCTTCGTTCTGAAGGGTGAGGCTGATGTCGTCGAGGCCGTTCAGCAGTCGCCAGCGGGCGTTCTCGTCGAGCTCGAAGTCGGCGTCGATCCCGGGGGCGAGGACCTTGCGGGCCTCCAGGTCGACGGTGACCTCGACGGTCGGGTCGGCCTCGGTCAGCTCCCAGAGGGCGTCCACCGTCTCCTGCGGGAGGACGACGGTGAGCAGGCCGTTCTTCAGCGAGTTGCCGCGGAAGATGTCGGCGAAGCGGCTGGAGATCACGGTCTTGAAGCCGTAGTTCTGCAGCGCCCAGACGGCGTGCTCGCGGGAGGAGCCGGTGCCGAAGTCGGGGCCGGCGACCAGGACCGTGGCGCCCTGCCGCTCGGGGCGGTTGAGGACGAACTCGGAGTCCTTGCGCCAGGCCTCGAAGAGACCGTCCTCGAAGCCGTCGCGGGTGACCTTCTTCAGCCAGTGCGCCGGGATGATCTGGTCGGTGTCGACGTTGCTGCGGCGCAGCGGGACGGCCCGGCCGGTGTGCGTGGTGAAAGCTTCCATGGTTCCTCAGACCCCCGCGGTGGTGACGACGTCGGACAGATCGGCCGGGGAGGCCAGGTGGCCCAGGACGGCGGTGGCGGCGGCGACCTGGGGGGAGACCAGGTGGGTGCGGCCGCCCTTGCCCTGCCGGCCCTCGAAGTTGCGGTTGGAGGTGGACGCGGAGCGCTCACCGGGGGCCAGTTGGTCGGGGTTCATGCCCAGGCACATCGAGCAGCCCGCGTGCCGCCATTCGGCGCCGGCCTCCTTGAAGACCTTGTCCAGGCCCTCCTCTACGGCCTGCAGGGCGACCCGGACCGAGCCGGGGACGACCAGCATGCGGACGCCGTCGGCGACCTTGCGGCCCTCCAGGAGGGAGGCCGCGTTGCGCAGGTCCTCGATGCGGCCGTTGGTGCAGGAGCCTACGAAGACGGTGTCGACCTTGATGTCGCGCAGCGGCTGTCCGGCGGTCAACCCCATGTACTCCAGGGCCTTTTCGGCAGCGAGACGCTCCGAAGCGTCTTCGTACGAAGCCGGGTCGGGGACGTTCGCCGAAAGCGGCGCGCCCTGGCCGGGGTTGGTGCCCCAGGTGACGAACGGCGCCAGCGCGGCCGCGTCGATGACGACCTCGGCGTCGAAGACCGCGTCCTCGTCGGACTTCAGGGTCTTCCAGTACGCGACGGCGGCGTCCCAGTCCTCGCCCTCGGGGGCGTGGGCGCGGCCCTTCAGATAGGCGAAGGTGGTCTCGTCGGGGGCGATCATGCCCGCGCGGGCACCGGCCTCGATCGACATGTTGCAGATGGTCATCCGGGCCTCCATCGAGAGCTTCTCGATGGCGGAGCCGCGGTACTCCAGGACGTAGCCCTGGCCGCCGCCGGTGCCGATCTTCGCGATGATCGCCAGGATCAGGTCCTTGGCGGTGACGTCCTCGGGCAGCTCGCCGTCGACCGTGATCGCCATGGTCTTGGGGCGGGCCATCGGCAGCGTCTGGGTGGCGAGCACGTGCTCCACCTGGCTGGTGCCGATGCCGAAGGCCAGCGCGCCGAAGGCGCCGTGCGTGGAGGTGTGCGAGTCGCCGCAGACCACGGTGGTGCCGGGCTGGGTCAGGCCCAGCTGGGGGCCCACGACGTGGACGACGCCCTGCTCGACGTCGCCGAGCGGGTGCAGCCGGACGCCGAATTCGGCACAGTTCTTGCGGAGGGTCTCCAGCTGGGCGCGGGAGACCGGGTCGGCGATCGGCTTGTCGATGTCGAGGGTCGGGGTGTTGTGGTCCTCGGTGGCGATGGTGAGGTCGAGGCGCCGTACCTGCCGGCCGTTCTGCCGGAGACCGTCGAAGGCCTGGGGGCTGGTCACCTCGTGCAGCAGGTGCAGATCGATGAAGAGGAGGTCGGGCTCGCCCTCGGCGCGCCGGACGACGTGGTCGTCCCAGACCTTCTCCGCGAGTGTCCTACCCATCGCTTTCCCTCCGGCCGACGTCTACGCCGGCACAACTAGAGACCCGTTTCGCGGGCCGTTGTGCGGCCGCATCACCAGAGTCACAGGTTCCGAGAAAAATTGAACTTGCGTTTCACAGAGTGAGACGCGAATATCGTTGCATGGACAACTCTAGCGGCGTAGGCGTTCTCGACAAGGCAGCCCTTGTCCTGAGCGCCCTGGAGTCCGGTCCGGCCACCCTCGCAGGACTGGTCGCGGCGACGGGACTCGCACGACCCACGGCACATCGCCTCGCCGTGGCACTGGAACACCACCGGATGGTGGCGCGCGACATGCAGGGCCGGTTCATCCTCGGACCGCGCCTGGCGGAGCTCGCCGCCGCGGCCGGCGAGGACCGCCTGCTCGCGACCGCGGGCCCCGTCCTGACGCATCTGCGCGACGTCACCGGCGAGAGCGCCCAGCTCTACCGGCGCCAGGGCGACATGCGCATCTGCGTGGCGGCGGCCGAGCGGCTCTCGGGCCTGCGGGACACCGTCCCGGTCGGCTCGACGCTGACCATGAAGGCCGGCTCGTCCGCGCAGATCCTGATGGCCTGGGAGGAGCCCGAGCGGCTGCACCGCGGCCTCCAGGGCGCCCGCTTCACGGCGACGGCCCTGTCGGGCGTACGGCGCCGCGGCTGGGCCCAGTCGATCGGCGAGCGGGAGCCGGGCGTGGCGTCCGTCTCCGCGCCCGTGCGCGGCCCCTCGAACCGCGTGGTGGCCGCCGTCTCGGTCTCGGGTCCCATCGAGCGCCTGACGCGCCACCCGGGCCGTATGCACGCCCAGGCGGTCATCGACGCCGCCGCCCGCCTCTCCGAGGCGCTCCGCCGCAACGGCTGAGTCCCTCCGTCCCTCCTGTTCGTACCGGCCCACCGCTCCAACGCCGCAGCGGTGGGCCGGAGTTGTGTGCGCGGTACCGAACAGCGAAGAAGCCCTCCCCCGAAGGGAAGGGCTTCTTCGTCTTGTACCCCCGACCGGATTCGAACCGGCGCTACCGCCTTGAGAGGGCGGCGTGCTAGGCCGCTACACAACGGGGGCAAGATCTTGCGTCCGGGCGACGGATCGCCTGGATTCACTGCGCTGGCCTACCTGGACTCGAACCAAGACTAACTGAACCAGAATCAGTCGTGCTGCCAATTACACCATAGGCCACTGGTGGTTTAGACCAGTTGGTACCCCCGACCGGATTCGAACCGGCGCTACCGCCTTGAGAGGGCGGCGTGCTAGGCCGCTACACAACGGGGGCCCTAGCGATCCTGCATCGGGTTCACCGGGAGCTACCCAGGTGATCCCGCGGGAAGGATCTGTACCCCCGACCGGATTCGAACCGGCGCTACCGCCTTGAGAGGGCGGCGTGCTAGGCCGCTACACAACGGGGGCTTGTGGATGCCATCCACAGGTGCAGATGAGCTCTGCGAGCTGGCCTACCTGGACTCGAACCAAGACTAACTGAACCAGAATCAGTCGTGCTGCCAATTACACCATAGGCCACCGGAACTTGATCACTTCGAGAAGGGATCCCGCTCGGCTTGCGCTTCCGGGGCTTTCCGGCCTTTCGGCCCGTTCCCCTCGGCGCAGAAAGAACATTACCCGAAGGTGGACGGTGCTCCAAAACGCGTATCCGCACGCAGCAGCCCGGGCAGCTGGCGGAGGTCCGTGATCCGGGTCAGCTCGGGCCTCCCGCCGGTCCCCGCGCGGTCCAGCCAGATCCCCCGGAGGCCCGCCTCCACGGCGCCCCGGGCGTCGATGTCGGGCTGGTCCCCGACGTACGCCACCTGGTGGGGGCGCAGGTCGAGGGCGGCGCAGGCGGCGTGGAAGGCCTCCGGGGCCGGCTTGGCCACCCCCAGCTCGGCGGCGCACACCACGGCCTCGAACCGGTCCCGTACGCCCAGCGCGCGGAGCTTGTGGTCCTGGTTGAGGATGCTGGAGTTGGACAGCACTCCGTGGCGGTAGTCCCGGGCCAGCAGGTCGAGGACGGGCACGGTGTCGGGGAAGAGCTCCCAGGCGGCCTCGTAGTGGACCACGTACCGGTCGAACCAGCCGTCGGCCTCGGCGGCGGTGAGCGCCGGCCGTCCGAGGAAGTCCCGCACCCGGCCGCGCCGCTGCTCCCGGAAGTCCCCGCCCTCGGCCTCGTACCGGCGCCAGTGCAGCTCCGTGAGCTCCTTCCAGCGCCGCAGGGCCTCCTCCGCCGAGCCCCAGGCCTCCAGCAGCCCCTCGGCGGCGAGGTGCGCCCGCATCCCGGCCCGGTCCGCGCTCGCGTAGTCGAAGATCGTGTCGTCGACGTCCCAGAGCACCGCGCGGATGGTCATGGGGACGACGGTACCGCCCGCGGGCCGTCAGGCGGAGGGATCGGGCCCCACGGGCGCGACGAAGAAGTCGGTGACGAAGCACACGACCTCGCCGGCGGCGTCCCGGCCGATCCAGGTCGGGTAGGAGCCGTCACCCCAGCCGGAGGTGAAACCGGCCAGGCCGTGTCCGTCCTCGCCTTCGGCGAGGAACACGGCGGGCCCGTCGCCGACGGCCTCCATGGCCGCCCAGACCGGGCCCTCCTCGTCCTCGGTGCCCGGGAAGGCGGAGTCGGCCGAGGCGTCGTAGAAGCAGCCGGTGCCGGCGTCGACGTCGTACCCGAAGAACTCGTCCTCACCGAGCTCGGCGGGGTCCTGGCCGGGGAGGAGGGCGAGCTCCCAGGAGGTGGCGGGCTCCGCGCGGACCAGAAGGCGAACGGCGGCGACACGGGTGTGCGGACGCGGGCCGGGCTCCGCCCCGGGCCGGAGCAGGGTCGCCACGGCCGCCTGGACCGGATAGCGGCCGGGGGCCACCTCGACGGTGAACGGCTGGACGTCCCCGGTGCCGAGGTTCACGAAGGGGTCGCAGGCGACGATCCGGCCGGTGGGCAGGGCCAGCTCGCCGACCTCCACCGGAGCCAGGGTCCCGGTGGTGCCGTTCTCGTACGAGAAGGCGGTGCCCGGGGTGAACATCCGGGTGTAGTCGGGGGCGGTCATCGGCACGACGGTGGGCCTCTCGGAGGGGAAGGCGGATCGGGACGACCGTATCCAGGGGGTGCGACAACGCCTCGGGGGCGGCACCCGGAGGAGATCCGGGCGCCGCCCCCGAGAGGGACCGCGAAGGGTCAGGCCGCGAGCTTCGCCAGGGCCGCGTCGATGCGGGCCAGGGTCTTCTCCTTGCCCAGGATCTCCAGGGACTCGAAGAGCGGCAGGCCGACCGTGCGGCCGGTGACGGCGACGCGGACCGGGGCCTGCGCCTTGCCGAGCTTGAGGCCGTGGGCCTCGCCGGCGGCCAGGACGGCGTTCTTGAGGGACTCGGGGTCGCTCCAGTCGGCCGCGTCGAGCTTCTCGCGGGCGGTGGTGAGCAGGGCCGCGGGCTCGCCCTTCATGGCCTTGTCCCACGAGGGCTGGTCGAAGGCCGGCTCGGGCAGGAAGAGGAAGTCGACGTTGGCCGTGATCTCGGAGAGCACGGTCAGGCGGGTCTGGGCGTGCGGGGCGATCCGCTCCCAGGCCGTGCGGTCGAAGTCCTCGGGGGCCCAGGGGGCGTGCGGGGCCTGGAGCCAGGGCTCGCACGCCTCGGTGAACGCCTTCACGTCCAGCATGCGGATGTGGTCCGCGTTGATGGACTCGGCCTTCTTGAGGTCGAAGCGGGCCGGGTTGGCGTTGACGTCGGCGATGTCGAACTTCGCCACCATCTCGGGGATGGTGAAGATGTCCTGGTCGGCCGAGAAGGACCAGCCGAGGAGCGACAGGTAGTTCAGCAGGCCCTCGGGGAGGAAGCCGCGCTCCCGGTAGAGGTTGAGGGAGGCCTGCGGGTCGCGCTTGGAGAGCTTCTTGTTGCCCTCGCCCATCACGTACGGCAGGTGGCCGAAGGAGGGGATCTCCTTGGCGATGCCCAGCTCGATCAGCGCCTTGTAGAGCGCGACCTGGCGCGGGGTGGAGGAGAGCAGGTCCTCGCCGCGCAGGACGTGGGTGATCTCCATCAGGGCGTCGTCGACCGGGTTGACGAGGGTGTAGAGCGGGGCGCCGTTGGCCCGGAGGATGCCGTAGTCCGGCACGTTCTCCGGGGTGAAGGTGAGCTCGCCGCGGACCAGGTCGGTGAAGGTGATCGGCTCGTCGGGCATCCGGAAGCGGACGATCGACGCGCGGCCCTCGGCCTCGTACGCGGCCTTCTGCTCGGCGGTGAGGTCGCGGCAGTGGCCGTCGTAGCCGGAGGGGCGGCCGGCGGCACGGGCGGCCTCGCGGCGCTCGTCGAGCTCCTCGGTGGTGCAGTAGCAGGGGTACGCGTAACCGCCGGCGACCAGCTTGTCGGCGACGTCCTTGTAGATGTCCATCCGCTGCGACTGGCGGTACGGGGCGTGGGGGCCGCCCACCTCCGGGCCCTCGTCCCAGTCGAGGCCGAGCCACTTCAGCGAGTCGAGGAGCTGGTTGTACGACTCCTCGGAGTCGCGCGCAGCGTCGGTGTCCTCGATGCGGAAGACCATGGTGCCCTGGTTGTGCCGGGCGAAGGCCCAGTTGAAGAGGGCGGTGCGGACCAGACCCACGTGGGGGTTGCCGGTCGGCGAGGGACAGAAACGGACGCGGATCGCGTTAGCCACGCTTGATCACCTTATTGGTGAGAGTGCCGATGCCTTCGATGGTGACGGCGACCTCGTCGCCGACGTTGAGGGGGCCGACCCCGGCGGGGGTGCCGGTGAGGATGACGTCTCCGGGGAGCAGCGTCATGGCCTCGGTGATGTGGACGACCAGGTCCTCGATGGAGCGGATCATGTCGCTCGTCCGACCCAGCTGGCGTTGTTCGCCGTTGACCGTGGCCTGGATGGTCAGGTCGTTCGGGTCGAGGTCGGTCTCCACCCAGGGGCCCAGCGGACAACTCGTGTCGAAGCCCTTGGCTCGGGCCCACTGGGCCTCGCGCTTCTGGACGTCGCGGGCGGTCACGTCGTTGGCGCAGGTGTAGCCGAAGATCACGTCCTTGACGCGCTCCCGGGGCACCTCACGGCACATGCGGCCGATCACCACGGCCAGTTCGGCCTCGTGGTGCAGCTCGCTGGAGAAGGAGGGGTACTCGATGGCGTCGCCGGGGCCGATCACCGAGGTGGTGGGCTTGAAGAAGGCGACGGGGACGTCGGGGACCTCGTTGCCGAGTTCGGCGGCGTGCTCGGCGTAGTTGCGGCCGATGGCCACGACCTTGTTGGGGAGCACGGGCGGCAGGAGCCGTACCTTGCTCAGCGGGACCTTGGTGCCGCTGAGCTCGAAGTCGGTGTACGGGATGCCCTTGATGATGTCGAGGACGAGGCCGCCGGACTCGACGGTTCCCTCGCCCTCGACCGCGCCGAAGGCCACATTGCCGTCGATGGAGAATCTGGCGATGCGCACGAGTGCTGTCGCCCCTCACTTGGTACTGGCTGGAGTCTGACGCTCCAGGCTAACGCGGCGAGGGAGCGGCCGAACGGCGATATCACCGGTGCCGATGCGGAGGGCCGGGGGCGGGCCGGGGTGGGAGCCGGGGCGGGCCCGATGCGGAGAGCCGGGGCGGGCCCGGTCCCGGGGGGACGGGCCCTGGCGTCCCCGGGGCGCTAGCGCGTCGCGGAGGCGTACGGCTGGGGCTCGTGGGGAGCCGGGGCCTGCATCAGGATGGTGCGGCGCGGGTTGGCCGTGTTGCCGGGCAGCTCGACCGCGTACTCCGGCTGGGCGCCTCGGCCGAGCTCTGCGGCGTCCGAGAGGTGGACGAGGGTGGAACGGCGGGGGTTGGCCGTGGTGCGGAGCGTCGTCGTCTTCATCGGGGTGATCAGACCTTGTTCCGGGAGAGGCGCCCGTACGGGCGCGAAGGGGTGTAAAGCGTCAGGCTAAACATGCGATTCCCTTCGAATGCATGGCTGAGACATCGATTTGGGTGTGAGTTTGCTCACCAATCGCATTACATTCCGGGCATTACGGACCGCACTCGGCCGTCACGGAAAGGGACATTCCGCCATTGAATGAGCCATTCCGCTCCTGATCATGTCGACTGGGACACACGGGGATGCCCGGCCATTGGGGCTGAAAAGTCCGAATCCTCCGTGATCATCTTCCACATGGGGTGACGTCCCGTGCACGCGCTGTCATGCCCCTCCGGTCGCGACACGCGGCCCTTGTTGCAGATCCGGCACTGTGCTGGAATTCCACGCACCGCCGCGGGTTTCAAGCCGGCGCGCAGGGGGCGCAACGCAGCGCCGGCCTAGTGGCGGGGAAGGGGGAACTGCGCCGGTCACCGACGACCACCTGGGGTGCGCCACGCACCCCGATCGACGCCGACACCGTCCTCTCCGTTCACCCGGAAGGACGCCTGGTCCAGAGGTTGCGACGCTAGTGCAGGGACGTTTCAAGAGGGATGGCTCGGGGTCTCCCCAGGCCCGCCAGGGCCGAGCGGATGCTCCGGCGGAGCAGGAACCGCGTGCCGGGACCGACCGCGGTCCCTCGGCCCCGCACACCCCGAACCAGGGTCAGGGACCGTCCGGCGACGGCGGTGAGGGCGGCAGGCGCGCGAGCGCCGCGGCCACGTCCGCCGAGCCGTCCGACGCCGCCCCCAAGGCCCGTGCCGAGAACGAGGTCGGCCCCCGAATAGCCCTGCGCAACTGGCGCATCTCCACGCGCCTCGTCGCGCTCCTCACCCTCCCCGTGGTCGCGGCGACCACCCTGGGCGGCATCCGCATCAGCGACTCGCTCCAGGACATGGAGCAGCTCGACCACATGCAGCTGCTCACCAAGCTGACCCGAGAGGCCACGGGCCTCGCCCAGGCCCTGCAGGCCGAGCGTGACCTGTCCGCCGGCCCGCTGGCCAACGGCCGCCCGGCCAGCGACTACCAGGTCGCCAACCCGCGCCGGAAGACGGACCGCGAGTACAAGGCCTTCCTGGAGGCCACCGAGGACATCCCGGCCACCGAGGGCGACGAGGCGCTGCGCAGCATCCGCCAGAACGTCAGCCAGATCGCCTCGCAGGTCACCGAACTCCACTCGATCCGGAACGCCGCCTACGAGAAGGGCGTCTCCCACTCGGTGACGGTCGAGGCGTACAGCCGCCTCATCCGCTCGCTCCTCAGCCTGTCCCAGGACATGGCGCAGGCGACCAGCAACCCCGAGATGATCAAGCGGACCCGCGCGCTCGCCGCGTTCTCGTCCGCCAAGGAGTACGCCTCCATCCAGCAGGCGATCATCGCGGCCGCGCTCCCCTCCAGCGACCGGGCCTCCGGCAGGCTCCAGCAGGGTGACCGCCTCTACGGCGAGGCCGCCCTCAACAGTGAGGCCGTCGAGCTCAAGTCCTTCCAGGCGATCTACGAGTCGACCGGCGGCGACGCCGCCGAGCGGATCGACTCGCTGAACAGCGGCGACCCGTCGATCAACGCCGCCAACAAGTACGCCGAGCGCGTGCTGAACGCGGACGACACGATGCCGAACGGCCCGCGCCGCGGCTACCTGAACTTCACCGACGAGTACAGCACCAAGATCACGGCCATGAACCGCATCGAGGCGGGTCTCCTCGGCGACATGGAGACGATGGCCCGTGAGCTGAAGCAGGAGTCGCAGCGCGACGCCATCATCAACGGTGCCCTGATCCTCCTCGTCCTCGGCGTCTCGCTCATCGGCGCCTTCGTCGTGGCCCGCTCCATGATCCGCTCGCTGCGCCGACTGCAGGACACCGCGACCAAGGTCGCCCAGGACCGCCTGCCCGAGCTCGTCAAGCAGCTCTCCGAGTCCGACCCGCAGGACGTCGACACCTCCGTCGAGTCCGTCGGTGTGCACTCGCGCGACGAGATCGGCCAGGTGGCCGCGGCCTTCGACGACGTGCACCGCGAGGCGGTCCGCCTCGCCGCCGAGCAGGCCCTCCTCCGGGGCAACGTCAACGCGATGTTCACCAACCTCTCGCGCCGTTCCCAGGGCCTCATCCAGCGTCAGCTCTCGCTCATCTCCGAGCTGGAGTCCCGCGAGGCCGACCCGGACCAGCTCTCCTCGCTGTTCAAGCTCGACCACCTCGCGACCCGTATGCGCCGGAACGGCGAGAACCTCCTCGTCCTCGCCGGTGAGGAGCCGGGCCGCCGCTGGACCCGTCCGGTCCCGCTGGTCGACGTCCTCCGTGCCGCCGCCTCCGAGGTGGAGCAGTACGAGCGCATCGAACTGGCCGCGGTCCCGGCGACCGAGGTCGCCGGCCGGGTCGTCAACGACCTCGTGCACCTCCTCGCCGAGCTGCTGGAGAACGCCACCTCGTTCTCCTCCCCGCAGACCAAGGTCCGGGTCACCGGTCACGCCCTGCCCGACGGCCGCGTGCTCGTCGAGATCCACGACACCGGCATCGGCCTCTCCCCCGAGGACCTCGCCGCGATCAACGAGCGGCTCGCCTCGCCGCCCACCGTGGACGTCTCCGTCTCCCGCCGCATGGGTCTGTTCGTGGTCGGCCGCCTGTCCCTGCGACACGGCATCCGGATCCAGCTGCGCCCGTCCGACTCGGGCGGCACCACCGCGCTCGTCATGCTCCCCGTCGACGTCGCCCAGGGCGGCAAGAAGCCCATGCCCAAGCCGGGCGCGGGCGGCCAGGGCGCGATGCCGCAGGGCCAGGGCTCCTCGGCCCCCGGCGGCCGTCTCCCCGGCGGCCCCGGCGCGGCCGGCGGCCCCGGCGGACGTCCGGGCCAGGGCGGTGCCCCGTCCTCGACGGCCGGCCGCCTCGGCGCCGGTGCCGGTGCCGCGCGCGGTCAGGTCGGTGCGAGCGGCCCCCGGGCCGCGCTGCCCGCCCGTGACGGCGCCCCGCTCGCCGGCGGCCCGCAGCCCCGCACCCCGCAGCCGCAGAACGCCCAGCTGGAGCAGACCGGCCGCCTGCCGCAGGTCCCGCCGGCCCCCCAGTCGCCCGACGCGCTGCGTCCGGGCCCCGGCGGGGGCGGCATGATCGGCGGCGCCGCGAGCGCCATCCCCTCGCGTACGGACGTGTGGGGCAACCAGTCCGGCCCGCAGGCACCGCAGCAGCCGCAGCAGCAGGGCGGGTACGACGCCCCGCGCGCCGAACTGCCCGGCGGCAACCCGCAGGCCCAGCAGCAGCGTCCGCAGGCCGCGAGCTGGGGCAACGACCCGCAGCAGCAGCCGGTCCGGCGCCCGCAGCAGGAGATGTCCCCGCTGGACGCCCCGCGCGGTCACGAGGAGCCGGAGTCGGCGGGCCTGTTCGGGTCCCCGGCGGCCCCGCAGGGCCCCGGTTCCACGGGCCAGTTCCCGCGCCCGGACTTCGGCGCCCCGCAGCAGGCCCCGCAGCCGCAGCAGCAGGCCCCGCAGGCCTACCAGGGCGGTGCGCAGGACCCGGCGTCGACGGCGCAGTTCCCGCGCCCCGACTTCGGTGCTCCGCAGGGCCCCGGCTCCACCGGCCAGTTCCCGCGGCCGGACTTCGGCGCCCCGCAGCAGCAGCCGCAGCAGCAGCAGCAGCCCCAGGCCTACCAGGGCGGTCAGCAGCAGCAGTTCGGTCGGCAGCCCTTCGTGCCGCAGGCCCAGCAGCAGGCCCAGCCCCCGGCGCCGCGCCAGCGGGGCGGGGACGACTTCGGTGCCCCGCGTCCGGCCGAGCCGGCCGGTCTGCAGCCGCAGCAGCCGCAGCTCCAGCAGCCGCGCCGCCCGGAGGCGCTGCCGCCGGCCGGTGGCTCGGGCCAGGGCCGCGTCCCGCTGGACGACCCGCTGGAAGGCAACTGGTACGCCCAGCAGCAGGCCCAGCAGGCGGATCCGGCGCGGACGATGCAGACCCCGGTCGTGTCGCAGCCGTCCGCTCCGGCGCCCCGTCCGGCCGGTGACCCGGCCGGCGACGGTGGCCGGCAGAACGGCGGGGCCGCCTGGCGGACCTCGCCCAACGACGAGCTGGTGCGCCAGGCGGAGCGGGTGCGCAAGCCCGCGGCCGGCGGCGTCACCACCTCCGGTCTTCCGCGCCGTGTGCCGAAGGCCAACCTCGTACCCGGGACCGCACAGGAGCAGGCCCACACGGCCGGCCCCCAGGTCTCGCGTGCACCCGACGACGTCCGCGGCCGGCTCACCAACCTCCGCCGCGGCATTCAGCAGGGCCGTCAGGCCGGCAACTCGACCACGGGTAGCCACCACCTCGGTCCGAACCATCAGCAGGAGCGTTAGTTGAACGCGATGAGCCAGGCGGCGCAGAATCTGAACTGGTTGATCACCAACTTCGTGGACAACACCCCCGGGGTGTCCCACACGGTGGTGGTCTCCGCCGACGGACTCCTGCTGGCCATGTCCGAAGGATTCCCCCGCGACCGCGCCGACCAGCTGGCGGCGGTCGCGTCCGGACTGACCTCGCTGACCGCGGGCGCGTCCCGGATCTTCGAGGGCGGTCCCGTGGCACAGACCGTGGTGGAGATGGAGCGCGGCTTCCTCTTCCTGATGTCCGTCTCCGACGGCTCCTCGCTGGCCGTGCTCGCTCACCCCGAGTGCGACATCGGCCTCGTGGGCTACGAGATGGCGCTGCTGGTCGACCGGGCCGGCAGCGTCCTCACCCCGGATCTCCGTGCGGAGCTCCAGGGCAGCCTGCTCCACTAGGTCACGCACGACGCGGACTCCCCCCTCGTCCGCTACGACCGATCGACAGGGCGGTACGCCCCTCCGTACCGTTCTGGGCACCGTTCACCGTCCGGCCGCCCCACCCGGCCCCCCACCGGCCCCATCAGACGGCAGAAGTCTTGCTGTCACGCCCGGAGGATTCATGACCCCGCCCCCCGCCTCTCACGATCCGTACGGCGCCTCAGTCGACGAGTACGGACACGAGGGCGACCAGCCGCTGGTGCGTCCGTACGCGATGACCGGCGGCCGGACCCGGCCGCGCTACCAGCTCGCCATCGAGGCGCTGGTCAGCACCACGGCCGACCCGGCACACCTGGCCACGCTCCTTCCGGAGCACCAGCGGATCTGCCACCTCTGCCGCGAGGTCAAGTCGGTGGCCGAGGTGTCGGCCCTCCTGTCGATGCCGCTCGGTGTCGCCCGGATCCTCGTGGCCGACCTGGCGGAGGCCGGCATGGTGGCGATCCACCAGCCGGGCAACGGAGAGACCGGCGGCACGCCGGACGTGACACTGCTCGAAAGGGTGCTCAGTGGACTTCGCAAGCTCTAGCGGCGCGGCCAGATCGACCACCAGCGCGAAGATCGTGGTGGCGGGTGGCTTCGGCGTGGGCAAGACCACGTTCGTCGGCGCCGTCTCGGAGATCAACCCGCTGCGTACCGAGGCCGTCATGACGTCCGCTTCCGCGGGCATCGACGACCTCACGCACACCGGTGGCAAGACGACGACGACTGTCGCCATGGACTTCGGCCGCATCACGCTGGACCAGGACCTGATCCTCTACCTCTTCGGTACCCCGGGTCAGGATCGCTTCTGGTTCATGTGGGACGACCTCGTCCGCGGCGCCATCGGCGCCGTCGTCCTGGTCGACACCCGCCGCCTCGCCGACTGCTTCCCCGCCGTCGACTACTTCGAGAACAGCGGCCTGCCGTTCGTCATCGCCCTCAACGGCTTCGACGGCAACCAGCCCTACCAGCCCGAAGAAGTCCGCGAGGCCCTCCAGATCGGCCCCGACACCCCCATCATCACCACCGACGCCCGCCACCGCGCCGACGCCAAGAGCGCCCTCATCACCCTGGTGGAGCACGCGCTCATGGCCCGCCTCAAGTAGAGGGGCCGGTCAGGGCAGTTGTCATATGCCGCTGCCAGGGGCGGTCTGTGTCCTTCGACACGGCCGTCCCCGGGTTCATAACATTTCGACAGAGAATTGAGGCGCCCCGGACACCCGACGCATCCGATCGGTGTCACTGCGCTCACATGAGCCCCGCCATTTGGCGGGGCTCGCTCTTTATGCCCGTTTTATGCGAGGCCTGGACCACTGAAAGGGGCCGCTTCCCACTGTTTGGAACGGACCCCCTTCACGTGCTGCAATTCATGAACTCCCGAGTAGTACGGCCCTGAACGAAACACCGGCACAACGTAGGTGCCGACGCCGAGAGGTTGTTGGTCGAGTGAGGCGAAGCAAGGAAAGCTCCGCGGAGCAGGAGACGCGGGGCAACTTCACGCCGCCGTCGCGCACGGCGGTGTCGCCCGCGGACGTGCCCGTGACGCCGCCCCCCGTGGAAGCTCCCAAGGGCAGCTCCAGCAAGCTCTCGCCCCGCAACTGGCGGGTGCCCACCCGGCTGAACGCGATCCTCTGCATACCCGTGCTCACCGGCCTCGTCATGGGCAGCTTCCAGGTCAAGTCGGCCATCGACACCTGGCAGGAGGCGCAGGACGCCGAGAAGACGGCGCTCATCGTGCGCGCCGCCTCGGAGTACAGCACCGCCCTGCTCAACGAGCGCGACCTCACCGCCGGCCCCCTGCTCGTCGCGAAGACCCCCGAGGACCGCAAGGTCGACGAGGTCACCCAGGCGTACGCCGCGACCGACTCCGCCAAGGCGAAGTTCGACGAGGCCGTCAAGAACATGCCGTCGGGCCAGGGCCTGGAGCGCCGCCTGCGGCTGTTCCAGGACGAGGAGCCGAAGCTGGAGACGCTGCGCAAGGCCGCGTACACCCGCTCCCTCGACCCGGTGAACACCCAGCTCGGTTACACGAGCGTGCAGCACTACCTGATGGAGTTCTCCAACGAGCTCGGTCTGGGCACCGGGAACATCACCAGCTACGGCCGCACCGTCTACGCGATCCAGCTCTCGAAGGGCGCGGAGTCCCTCCAGCGCTCCATCGGCACCCAGCTCCTGGTCCGGCCCAGCCGCGACGAGGCCGTCTTCGCCCAGCAGTCCGTGGCGTTCAACTCGTACAACTACCTGGAGCAGATCGCCCTCGGCGAGTTCAGCTCCGGCGGTCTGCCCGAGGACGTCGACCTCCTCAAGAAGGTCATGGCCGGCAAGGCCGCCGAGGGCGACAAGCGGATGGCCGCGGCCGGCGTCGAGCTCCCCAAGGGCAAGGACGGCTCCGTCTACTCCGGCGTCGCCTCCCAGATCGGCACCGCCAAGGGCCCCGACGGCATCAAGGAGCTGAAGGGCAAGGGCATCACGCCCGAGACCTGGATGGCCGTCGCCACCGCCAAGTTCGACGGCTACAGCGAGGTCGAGAAGACCCTCGTCGACAAGGCCGTGACCGAGGCCGCCGACATCTCCGACGAGGCCAAGACGGACGCCTGGGTCAACGGCGGCATCGTCGTCGTCGCCCTGCTCGCCGCCTTCGTCCTGGCCGGGATGATGGCCCGCCAGATGAGCCGCTCGATGCGCGAGCTGCGGAACGCCGCCTTCGGCATCGCCGAGCAGCGCCTGCCGATGCTGGTCGACCAGCTCTCCCGCACGGAGCCGGGCCGGGTCGACACCCGCGTCCAGCCCATCCCGATCGACTCGCAGGACGAGATCGGCGAGGTCGCCCGCGCCTTCGACCAGGTCCACCGCGAGGCCGTCCGGCTCGCCGCCGAGCAGGCCATGCTCCGCGGCAACGTCAACGCGATCTTCACGAACCTCTCGCGCCGCAACCAGTCGCTGATCGAGGGCCAGCTGACCCTCATCACCGACCTGGAGAACAACGAGGCCGACCCGGACCAGCTGGAGAACCTCTTCAAGCTGGACCACCTGGCCACCCGTATGCGCCGCAACGGCGAGAACCTCCTCGTCCTCGCCGGCGAGGAGCCGGGCCGCCGCTGGGACCAGCCGGTCCCGCTGGTCGACGTCATGCGCGCCGCCTCCTCCGAGGTGGAGCAGTACGAGCGCATCGAGCTGGCCGGCGTGCCGGAGGCCGAGATCCACGGCCAGGCCGTGACCGACCTCGTGCACCTGCTCGCCGAGCTCCTGGAGAACGCCACCACGTTCTCCTCCCCCCAGACCAAGGTCCGCGTCACCGCGACCCGTCTGCCCGACGGCCGCGTGATGGTCGAGATCCACGACAAGGGCATCGGCCTCACCGCCGAGGACTTCGCGGACATCAACCACAAGCTGGCCAACCCGCCGACCGTGGACGCCGCCGTCTCGCAGCGCATGGGCCTCTTCGTGGTCGGCCGGCTCGCCGACCGGCACGGCATCCGGGTCCAGCTCCGCCCCTCGGGCGAGCAGGCCGGAACGACCTCGCTGATCATGCTGCCGGACGCGATCACGCACGGCGGTGGCGGTGAGCAGCCGCTCCAGGACGACTTCACCGTCTCGCAGATCATCCCGCAGCAGCAGCAGAACGCCTTCGAGGCCGCTCCGCAGCAGCAGATGCTCACCGCGGCCGACCTCGGCTTCGACGACTCGCGCTACGAGCAGCCGGCCGAGGAGGAGCGCCAGCTCGACCCGGTCAACCGCTCGCTCCAGCGCGAGGGGCGGCGTGCCGCCCTGGAGGCCCAGGCGCAGGGCGGCGACCGTCCGCTCTTCCGCGACGAGGCGGAGCCGGCGGAGCAGTACGACCAGGGTCAGGAGTACGGGCAGCAGCAGGCCCAGGACTACCCGACCGAGCAGTACCCGGCGCAGGAGTACGGCCAGGAGTACGCGGCCGGCTACCCGCAGCAGGACGGCTTCCAGCAGCAGGACGCCTACCCTCAGCAGGAGGGCTACGCCTACCCGCAGCAGGGTTACGAGGCGTACCCGCAGCAGGGCTATGCGGAAGCCTCGTACGAGACCCCGGAAACCGAACACCAGCAGTACGGCAATGCGTTCGATCAGCAGCCCCACCAGGCAGAGTGGCCTGATCAGAACGCTTACCAGGGCGGCTACGCACAGGATTTCGGAGCGGAACCGGAATCTGCTCCGAGCGCTCCCGAACAGGCCCCCGAGCGCGTAGGCTTCGACCGTCCGGGCCCGACCGCGAGTCCCGCCCCGGACGCCGGACACGCGCTGACCGACGCCGGTCTGCCGCGCCGCGGCAGCGTCGCCCCGCAGACGCAGCAGATGCCGCAGCAGGCGCCGCCGCAGGCGAGGCCCGCGCAGCCGGTGCAGCAGCAGGACGCAGCCGACGGCTCCGACGAATGGCGCTCGACCAACGACGAGCGCTGGCAGCGGGCCGGAAAGCTCAAGGACCCCAAGGCGGGCGGGGTCACCTCGTCCGGTCTCCCCCGCCGGGTCCCGAAGGCCAACCTGGTCGAGGGGACGGCTGAGCAGACCCCGCAGGGCGGCCCCCAGGTCTCCCGCGCACCCGAGGACGTACGGGGCAGGTTGAGCAACCTGCGCCGGGGCGTCCAGCAGGGGCGCAGCGCGGGAACGGACACGAACGGATCGGGCCTCGGCCCGGGCAACACCTACAACCAGGAGCGTTAGTGTGAGCGCGATGAGCCAGGCGGCGCAGAATCTGAACTGGTTGATCACCAACTTCGTGGACAACACCCCCGGGGTGTCCCACACGGTGGTGGTCTCCGCCGACGGTCTCCTGCTGGCGATGTCCGACGGGTTCCCCCGCGACCGCGCCGACCAGCTGGCGGCGGTCGCGTCCGGACTGACCTCGCTGACCGCGGGCGCGTCCCGGATCTTCGAGGGTGGCGCGGTCAACCAGACCGTGGTGGAGATGGAGCGCGGCTTCCTCTTCATCATGTCGATCTCGGACGGCTCCTCGCTGGCCGTGCTCGCCCACCCGGAGGCCGACATCGGCCTCGTGGGCTACGAGATGGCTCTGCTCGTGGACCGCGCGGGCACCGTTCTGACTCCCGACCTCCGGGCGGAACTGCAGGGAAGTCTTCTCAACTAACAGACAGACAGTGCGTTTCACGTCACCGCACCGTAAGGTGCGGTGGCGCGGTTCAAGGGACATGGACCGCGAGGCAGTCGAGGAGGAGACGTGGGTACACCGCCGGGCGCAAGCCCCTACAACGGTTATGACGCGCATCAGGCGCCCCTGGGGGACACCGCGCAGAACAACCGGTTCAACTTTCCCTCCTCCCCGAGCAGACAGGGCGTGTCGCAGCCCTACGCGCAGCCTCAGGTCCCGTCGGCCGCGGGCTCGCCGTCCGCCTCGCGCGGCGCCGCGGGCGGTTCCGGCGGGCACAACCCGCTGGTGCGTCCGTACGCGATGACCGGCGGCCGGACCCGGCCGCGCTACCAGCTCGCCATCGAGGCGCTGGTCAGCACCACGGCCGACCCGGCCCGGCTGCAGGGGCAGTTGCCCGAGCACCAGCGGATCTGCCGGCTCTGCTTCGAGATCAAGTCGGTCGCGGAGATCTCGGCCCTTCTCTCCATTCCCCTCGGCGTCGCCCGAATCCTCGTCGCCGACCTGGCCGAGGCCGGGCTCGTCGCCATCCACCAGCCCGGCGGCGACGAGGCCGCCGGCGGTCAGCCAGACGTGACACTGCTCGAAAGGGTGCTCAGTGGACTTCGCAAGCTCTAGCGGCGGCGCGGCCCGTTCAACCACCAGCGCGAAGATCGTGGTGGCGGGTGGCTTCGGCGTGGGCAAGACCACGTTCGTCGGCGCCGTCTCGGAGATCAACCCGCTGCGTACCGAGGCCGTCATGACGTCCGCTTCCGCGGGCATCGACGACCTCACGCACACCGGCGACAAGACGACGACGACTGTCGCCATGGACTTCGGCCGCATCACGCTGGACCAGGACCTGATCCTCTACCTCTTCGGTACCCCGGGTCAGGATCGCTTCTGGTTCATGTGGGACGACCTCGTCCGCGGCGCCATCGGCGCCGTCGTCCTGGTCGACACCCGCCGCCTCGCCGACTGCTTCCCCGCCGTCGACTACTTCGAGAACAGCGGCCTGCCGTTCGTCATCGCCCTCAACGGCTTCGACGGCAACCAGCCCTACCAGCCCGAAGAAGTCCGCGAGGCCCTCCAGATCGGCCCCGACACCCCCATCATCACCACCGACGCCCGCCACCGCGCCGACGCCAAGAGCGCCCTCATCACCCTGGTGGAGCACGCGCTCATGGCCCGCCTGCGGTAGTCCCTGACGGGTACGTACCGAAGGCCCCGCACCGATCATGGTGCGGGGCCTTCGTGCTGGGGCCCCGGAGCGGAACGCGCCCGCAAAGGCGCCGTTCCGTTGTGCCCACCCGTTCCGCCCTGCGGAACGATCGCCCACAACGGGGGGGGACGACGAAGGGCCCCGCACCGATCACGGTGCGGGGCCCTTCGGTACAGCGGGGCGTCAGCGCCAGCTGTGCGGGGCGCGGAAGCCGTGTTCGCGCTCCAGGCGGCGCCAGCCGGCCTGGCTGCGGCCGCGGCGGGTCTCCTCGGCGGGCTGGGAGGCGGCGCGGGCGAGCAGCACGGCCGTGATGGCGGCGAGCTCCTCGGGCTCGGCGGTGCCCTTCTCGACGCGGAGAAGGTTGGCAGGCGTGGTCACGTGGATGACTCCTCTTACTGAGGCGGGTTGCCGTGCTTGCGGGACGGCAGGTCGGCGTGCTTGGTGCGGAGCATCGCGAGGGACCTGATGAGCACCTGGCGGGTGTCGGCGGGGTCGATGACGTCGTCGACCAGGCCGCGCTCCGCCGCGTAGTACGGGTGCATCAGCTCGGCCTTGTACTCCTTGACCATGCGGGCCCGCATGGCCTCGGGGTCCTCGGCCTCCGCGATCTGCTTGCGGAAGATGACGTTGGCGGCGCCCTCGGCGCCCATGACCGCGATTTCGTTGGTGGGCCAGGCGTACGTCAGGTCGGCGCCGATGGACTGGGAGTCCATCACGATGTAGGCGCCGCCGTAGGCCTTGCGCAGGATCAGGGAGATCCGGGGCACGGTCGCGTTGCAGTACGCGTACAGCAGCTTCGCGCCGTGCCTGATGATTCCACCGTGCTCCTGGTCGACGCCGGGCAGGAAGCCGGGTACGTCCAGAAGGGTGATGATCGGGATGTTGAAGGCGTCGCACATCTGGACGAAGCGCGCGGCCTTCTCGGAGGCCTCGATGTCGAGGACGCCGGCCAGCGACTGGGGCTGGTTGGCGACGATGCCGACGACCTGGCCGTCGAGGCGGGCGAGCGCGCAGATGATGTTGCGGGCCCAGCGCTCGTGGACCTCCAGGTAGTCGCCGTCGTCGACGAGCTCCTCGATGACCTTGTGCATGTCGTACGGGCGGTTGCCGTCGGCGGGCACCAGGTCGAGCAGCACGTCCGAGCGGCGGTCGGCCGGGTCCTCGGAGGCGACGGTCGGCGGGTTCTCGCGGTTGTTCTGCGGGAGCATCGACAGGAGGTAGCGGACCTCGGCGATGCAGGTCTCCTCGTCGTCGTACGCGAAGTGCGCGACGCCGGAGGTCTCGGCGTGGACGTCGGCGCCGCCGAGGCCGTTCTGGGTGATCTCCTCGCCGGTGACCGCCTTGACGACGTCCGGGCCGGTGATGAACATCTGCGAGGTCTCGCGGACCATGAAGACGAAGTCGGTCAGCGCCGGGCTGTAGGCGGCGCCGCCGGCGCACGGGCCGAGCATCACCGAGATCTGCGGGATGACCCCGGAGGCCTTGGTGTTGCGCTGGAAGATGCCGCCGTAGCCGGCGAGGGCGGAGACGCCCTCCTGGATGCGGGCGCCGGCGCCGTCGTTCAGGGAGACCAGCGGGGCACCGGCCGCGATGGCCATGTCCATGATCTTGTGGATCTTGGTGGCGTGGGCCTCGCCCAGCGCGCCGCCGAAGATCCGGAAGTCGTGCGCGTAGACGAAGACCGTGCGGCCCTCGACCGTGCCCCAGCCGGTGACGACGCCGTCGGTGTACGGCTTCTTCGCCTCCAGGCCGAAGCCCTGCGCGCGGTGCCGGCGCAGCTGCTCGACCTCGCTGAAGGAACCAGGATCGAGCAGCAGCTCGATGCGCTCACGCGCCGTCAGCTTGCCCTTCGCGTGCTGGGCCTCGGTCGCGCGCTCACTCGGGCCACGCAGCGCCTGCTCGCGCAGGACGTGCAGCTCGGCCACACGGCCACGGGCGTCAGCGGGCTCGCTCGGGATCTGGTCCACAACGGTCATGTACCGACCCTACGAAGTCAGGCAAGAAAACCCCGCCGTCGACTCCGTACAGTCTCGCGTGTCGAATCCTGGTGGGGCTGGACAGAACCCGCACGCGTCCAGCCCGAGTCAACAGCCAGGCACCCCCCGTGTTTGTAGGGGTCCGACATAGACCTAGAGCAGAACCTCGCAACCGTGGGTCGCTCCCCCGGTGCCCGGCGTGATCCGCAGCCGCAGCGCGGGCCCGGTGGCGAGGACCTCCACCGAGGGGTCGTGGCGGACCACCCGGCGGACCGGACGGTTCCACACCAGCTCCAGCGGCTGCCCCGTGCGCGGCGGCTCGGAGACCCTCAGGTCCAGGACGGAGCGGCGGCGCCGGACGAGGACGCTCGCGGGCGCGGTGACCGTGAGCGGCCCCACCGTACCGCCCTGCCAGAGGTTCGCGGCGGTCAGCCCGAGCGACGGGACGGCGATCGCCTGCCGCTCGGCGGTGTTGTCGAGAACGTGCAGCCAGCCGGGGTCGGCGGCGCGGGCGGCGAGCGCCCTCGGGGTGGCGCCCGGCATCAGGAGGTAGACGTACGAGGCGGCGACCGGGTCGGTGCCGTGGTCCAGCCAGAGAGTCTGGTAGCGGCGGGTCCGGCGCTCGGTGGAGCTGGTGGTGTTGATGTCGCTCCAGGCGCCGGTGCGGTCCTCGCGCAGGGTGCGCAGGTTCCCGGCCCCCTGCGGGAAGACCCAGCCGCCGTGCCCGTCCAGGTGCGCCCAACCGTCGCCGGAGGTGAAGGCCTGGGTGCCCCCCTCTCCGAGGAGCCGGTTGTCGACGATCGTCTCGACGGGCACGCCGTCGGCCGCGGTGATCCCGGCGCCCAGGCAGACCACCGCGTCCGCCGCGCAGAACCAGGACTTGCGGGCCTCCAGGGTGGAGCCGAGGCCCTTGAGGTGCTGGCCGACGGCCGCGTACTCGCCGTCGGTGGCCCCGCCGACCCAGCGGACGGCCGGCCGGGGCGCGCCCCACTCGCCGCCCGCCCGGTCGGCGAGCCGCTTGGTGGAGACGGTGGTGCCGGGGAGGCGGTACGGGTCGACGGTGGGCCAGAACCAGTCGGTGTACTGGTCGCCGAGGTCCGGGGTCCACCAGGAGAGCATCCCGGCGCCGGTGTGCCAGCCGCGCGGGTTCTCGCCGTTGCCGCACTCGTAGTACGTGATCCGGTTCGAGGCCATGGAGAGGCAGGCGGCCCAGCCGGGGCGGCGGTGGACGGCCCGGTCCATGGCGGGGAAGAGCCGGTGGCCGGTGGGCTCGGGGGCGGCCTGGACGGGCGACGCGGCCACGGCGTGCAGCCGGGCGAGGTCGGCGACGCCGAACTGGCGGGCGTCGAGGATCGGGGAGACCGTGTCGCGCTCGATCCACCCCTTCACGCGCGCGTGCCACCGGTCCCGCTCGGCGGCGGACGCCCCGCCCGCGAGGAGGGCCATGGCCGCGATGACGCCCTGGCCGTGGAAGTGGTCGGAGCGCATGATCCGCCGGTCGTCGTTCTTCAGGTATCCGCGGCTGATGGCGCGCCCGTTGACGCTGTCCATCATCAGGCCGTCGTAGACGAAGGGCGCGTAGGCCTTCTCGACGCTGTCGAGGACGATCTGCCGGTTCGGGTCGGTGACGGCCCAGCTGGAGCCGGCGAGGAGGGTGAAGAGCCGGCCGAGGCCGTCGAGCATGACCTGCCCGTAGGTGCCGGAGTAGGCGACCCAGGTGTGCTGGACGAAGGAGCCGTCGGCGTAGAGGCCGTCGCCCTGGGTGACGTACGGGAAGACGGGCGAGAGGGCGTCGCGGGCGAGGGATATCTTGGCGGGGTTCGCGCCGAGGACGCCCCGCAGGGCGACCGAGCGGCAGAGGTCGACGCGGTTGGCGCCGGTGGAGGTGCCGGTGTAGCTGCGCAGGACCGAGTCGGGCACGAAGTGGTCGACGGCGGCGCAGGCGGCGGCGATCCGCTCGGCGCCGAGGCGGGGGTGGAGCGCGGCCACGATGTCCATGAGGAGGCGGGGACTGCCGATCTGCCACTCCCACCAGTTGCCGTAGCGGGGGGCGCCCGCCCGGTAGACCGTGGCGGAGAGGTGGTCGAGGCCGCGCAGCACGTCGGCGAGCAGGGTCTCGTCGCCGGTGAGTCCGGTGCCGGGCTGCATGTACGCCTGGGTCATGGTCCACAGGCGGCCGTAGCTCTGGGAGACGCCGGCCGGCGGGTCGAAGGGGGCGTCGGGCCAGAGCGAGGTGGCGGTGGGGGCCATGCTCGCGCGGAAGGCACGCGCGAGCGTGCCCGTCTCGGCGAGCCGGCCGGCGTAGGGCTCGGCCCCGGCGTCGAAGCCGGAGCCGAGCTGGAGGTCGAGCCAGCGGAGCCGCAGGGTCTCGAACTCGTCGGCCGGGTCGGCCGCGTCGGCGGTCGGGGCCAGTGCGAGGGCGGCCGCGGCGGCCGTCGTGCTCAGGAAGGTGCGGCGGGACCAGAGGGGCAGGGACACGGGAGCCTCCCGGGGGAAGTGGTGGAGACCGGTCGGCGCCCGGTGTAACACCCTGTTTCCGACGCAATCAATGAGCACGGCAAGCGCTTGCTGGCTGCCCCGGGGCCGTCAGCTCCCGCAGTGGAAGCGGGCGTTCCCCCAGTCCGCGTGGTCGTTGCCGTTCCCGTCGCCGCCGTCGTCGACCACGAGGTCGACGTAGGAGGCGCCGGTGACGTCGGCGGTGAGCGGCCAGGCCGGGTCGGCGGCCCCGAGGACCGGGGACTTCACCTTCTCCGTGCCGTCCGCGAGCACGCTGAACCGGACGCTGCCGCGGGTGGTCTGGACGTCGTCCACGCCGACCTCGGCGGTGAGCGAGGCGCACCGGCCGCCGAGGTAGTAGCGGACCTTCGCCGGGGCGTGGGTGCCCAGGCCCTTGGCGTACGTCGCTCCGCCGATCCGCAGCGGGGAGCCGTCGCCGGTGCCGGTCTCGCCGTTGGAGAGGTCGCGTTCGACCGGTCCCCAGCCGTTGGCGGCCGAGGTCCAGTCGAGGTCGCTCGCCCAGCTGTCGGCGGTGGGCGGCGGGGGCAGGGTGCGGACGGTGGTGGCTGCGGTGAGCTTCCGGTCCCCTCCCCCGATCCCGTACGTGACGGAGGCGCCCAGCGGGTACGGCCGGTAGGCCGCGTCCACGGGCGGTGTCACCTGCCAGGTGGCGGTGGCCTGCGCGCCCGGCGCGACCGTGCCGAGGGCGACGGGCGCGGCGGGTTCGGCGGTCCAGCCCTCGGGGAGGTCGAGGACGGCCCGGGCGCCGGTGACGTCGGCGGCCTCGTCGTTGGCGAAGGTGGCCGTGACCCGGTTCGGGCGGCCGGGCTCCAGCGTCTCGGGCGCGGTGACGGTGAGCGTGCCGCAGGCGGCGGGCTCGGCGGCCGGGCCGAGGTCGGTGACGGTGAAGCCGTCGAGGACGAGGTCGGCGCCGTCCGGGGCGTCCCCGCGCTTGCGCAGCCCGGTCCAGGTGTCGCCGCAGCCGGCGGTGACGGTCTCGGCGAAGTGGCCGGTGGTCCGCTGCTGTCCGAGGGGCGTGCGGCGGGTCTCCACCGAGGTGCCGTTCGCGCGGTCGTAGCCGGTGACCCACTCGTACGCGCCCGCGTGGCTGGACTGGTAGTCGTACTCCACGCGGTAGTCGTGGCCGTCCTTCATGGGGACGGTCCAGGGCGCGGTCCGGTAGACGAGTCCGCTGTTCTCGTCGTGGGACTTGAGGCTCTCGGCGCCGCCGATGACGTCGTCGATCGCCTTTCCGTTCCAGCCGGCCTGGGTGTACGGGGCGTGCAGCTGGGCGATGTGGGTGCGGGGGTCGGTCGTGCCGCCGGCGTCGCCCTTGAGGAAGGGGCCCCAGCCCTGGTCGACGGCCTCGAAGTCCTCGTACGCGACCGTGCCGGGCTTCGTCGCGGGGGCGTCGGCGACGATCCGCACGTCGTCGACCCGGACGGTCGCCGCGCTGCCGCTCGCGGCCTGGATCCGCAGCGGGGCGGAGCCGCCGGCGGGGGCGGTGAAGGTGACCTTGGCGCGCTGGAGGCGGGTGCCGTTCCAGTCGGAGGCGGCGACCCGGTCCTCCAGGGCGGAGCGCTCGACGGTGACCGCCCGGCCGCCGATGGACAGGGTGGTGGGGCGGGTCTTCCCGGGCTCGACCTCGATGAGGGCGGAGGCGGTGTACCGCTCGCCGGGGGTGAGGCCGGTGATCTGCTGGCGGAGCGAGGCGGTGGCGGTGCCGCCGAGCTTCGCGCTGTTGCGGCCCTGGTCGTCGGTGTCGCGGGTGACGGTGCCGGTCCTGGTCCAGGAGCCGAGCCGGGCGTCGTTGAAGCCGGGGTCCTTCACCGGGGTGCCCTGGCCCCACCGCGGGGCGGTCTGGGCGGGGGCGCTGTCGGGGTAGAGGACGTAGGGCTGTCCGGCGACGGCGTCGAGGGTGATCCGTCCCCCGGAGGGGCGCACGGTGGCGGTCCTCACGCGCCCGTTGTCGGTCAGCTTGTACACGGTGTACGCGCGCGTGCCGCCGGGGACGGCCCAGCTGGTCGTGCCACCGGACCTGTTGTAGTGGTAGAGCTTCCTGCCGCCGTCCCAGGGGAGCAGGTAGCTCTCGCCGTCGAGGACCTTGCGGCCGTTCTCGTAGAAGGTGCGGCGGCCGTCCTCGACGGTGCCGCGGACGCCTCCGGTGAAGGTGATGTCGTCGCCGCTCCAGCGGGTGATCTTCTGCTGCTGGAGGTACTTGGCGGGCAGGTTCCGCTGCCAGATGTTGGCGGAGAAGGCGTTCCAGTCGGTCTCGCCGGTCCAGCCCTCGAAGTCGACGAGGGCGGTCTGGCCGAGGACGGGGTGGTTGTTCCAGACGTCCTTCTCGCCGTTGCGGATGAAGCGGATGATCTGCGAGTTGAGGCCCTTGTTGGTGGCGCCGCCGTAGTCGAGGTCGTTGGCCCAGTGGGACCAGAGGGAGGCCCGCTCGAACTTGTCGGCCCACTCGGTGGCGACGTTCCAGCCCTGTGCCTGGACGGCCTGCATCGTCTTGTCGGCGATCCAGCCGTGCGTGTAGTAGACGTCGATGTAGAGCATCGACAGGTTGGGGTCGGTCTCGTCGCGGAGCTGCTGGAAGCGGCGGGCGAGGTCGCCGCTGTTCACGTCCCGGCGCTGGTCGATGTAGTAGCTCTGGTTGAGCCAGTTCCAGCCGGGCCTGGTCTTGTCGACGAGGGTCTCGCTGAAGTGGTGGGCCTCGGGGTACGACTCGGTGGCGTTGACGTGGACGCCGAAGCCGGCTCCCCACTTCCTGCCCTCGCGCAGGAGGGTGTTGAGGTCGGCGAGGCCGCCGGCCCGCTTGTTGTAGTTGCCGCCGTAGTCGGGGTGGGCGGAGTCGTGGCCCTCGGAGCCGTACCCCTTGAGCAGTGCGAACTGGCCGAGTCCGTCGGTGGACAGCGAGATCCGCTTGACGTCGTCGAGGGTGCGCAGGAAGGGGTGGGTGGCCTGGGAGGCGAAGTTGAAGGGGATGTGGGCGACGACCCGGTTCGGCGTCTGCTCGCTGCCGGGGGCCTTGATCCCGATCGTGCGGAAGGCGACGGCGCCGTCCTGCCAGTCGACGGTGCCGTCGCCGTTGGCGTCGGGGGTGACGACGACCTTCGCCCAGGGCAGGTGGTCGCCGCTCTCGGGCTGCGGGGCGCCCGCGCCGCGGTAGGTCCACTGGCCGGACCAGACGCCGACGCGGGTCTCCGTGCCGTCCTTGCGTGCCTGGTGCCAGAAGCGGGCGCCGTCGCGCGCGGAGGCGCCGGAGGGCTTGTCGTAGCTGGAGTTGGACTCGACGGCGGCGGCCAGCCGTCCGGTGTTGACGATCGCGTAGCTCGCGCCGGCCGGGGCGGTGTCGGCGGCGGTGGCGTCGGTGACCTTCGCGAAGACGTCGGCGGTACGGGTGGAGTCGGGGTCGAGCCGGGTGAAGGCGGTCGCGGCGCCGCCGTCCGAGGAGCCGACGGAGACCAGGTCGTGGCCGGGGATGTCGATCGTGCCGACGCGGAAGGCCTCGGTGTCGCGGACGGCGGTCACCTCGAAGGTGGTGGTCCGGTCGTCGACGCCGAGCCGGGCGTCGATCTCGACGCCGGGCAGGTCGGGGAAGACGAGGGTGTACGCGGCGGACGTGGCGGTCAGGACGGGTGCGCCCTCGGCCCGGACGGCGTGGGCGGTGCCGTTGAGCACGATCCGCGTCACCGGGGCCGTGCTCCCGAGGAGGCGGGCTCCGCTCGCCCGGTCGGTGTACGAAAGGACGCGGGGGAAGTCCTCGGCGACGGCGACGGAGAGCCGGTCGGAGCCGATGACGGGGCCGGCGGTGGCGGCCGTGGCGGCGGCGGTCTCTTCTTCGGCGAGGGCGGGACCGGACAGGGCGAACACGGTGGCCGACGCGGCGGCGAGCGCGCAGACCGCACGGATTCTTCGGGGGTTCCGCGAGTGAGGGAGGGACATGCGCACTAGTTGGCCCCGCCCCGGGAGCACCGTCAACGAGATCGCTCCGCGCGGGCCCCTCCAGTCCAAGAACCCCCTCCGGTTAGTCCAAGCGACCACCGGAGGGGGCGATTCGGCGGTGGTGCGGGTCAGCAGCCGCCGCAGTTGTAGAAGGTCACGTCCCAGTGGCTGCCCTCGTCGGCGTAGACGTTGCCCGCGCCGGACTTCCACTGCGGGGCTCCGTCGCCGCGCAGCCCGATGTAGGTGAAGGTGTTCTTGATGTAGTTCCCGAGGCAGGTGTACTTGCTGAAGTCCAGCTTGTAGCCGTTCCAGTGCGAGTAGGTGCCGCTGGCGTGGCCGGTCTCGGTGCCGCCGGTGATGTTGAGGGCGCAGCCGCTGGCGCTCTTGAGGGTCTGGGCGCCCTGGGCGGTGGCGAGGTTGAGCTGCTCGAAGGACGTGCAGGTGGAGTTGTAGCGGTCCGAGCAGTTGCCGGAGGAGGACCAGGTGATTCCGGAGGACCGGAACATCGAGGTCGCGGTGGCGTGGCTGATCTTGGTGACGGCGTGGGCGTCGGTGGCGGTGGTGAGGGCGCCGAAGCCGGGGGCGAAGAGGGCGCCCAGGACGAGGGCGACTGCGGTGAGGACGGAGCGGAGCTTCACGGGGTTCCTCCTGCGGATGACCGTGACGACTGGGGACGGCTGTGCAGGTGGTGCTCGTCGCGCAGGGAGATGGTGCCGTAGTTCTACGCGCGTCCGCCAGAGGGCGTCGGTGACGGCGTGACGCCGTCCGGATGAACGGCTTCCGATGAGCACCCCCCAGATGTTGAATGTTGAACGGAATGGGGTTACAGTCGTTCTCGTTGAAGGTTCAACAAACACCGACAAGGAGCACGTCATGGGTCTCTTCGGCCGCAAGAACACCGAGTCCGCCGTCGCCACCGCCACCCTCCCCGTGGACCCGGCCCTCGCCGCCCTCACCGGCGACTACACCATCGACCCGGCGCACAGCAGCATCGGCTTCACCGTCCGTCACGCGATGGTCACCAACGTCCGCGGCACCTTCGCCGAGCACGAGGGCTCGCTGAAGCTCGACGGCGCCGACCCGGGCGCGTCCACCGCCTCGATCGACGTCAAGATCGCCTCCATCGACACCGGCATCGGCGACCGCGACGGCCACCTGCGCAGCGGCGACTTCTTCGACGCCGAGCAGTTCCCGCTGATGAGCTTCCGCTCCACGAGCGCCGAGCAGCTGGGCGGCGACAAGTACCGGATCACCGGCGACCTGACCATCAAGGACGTCACCAAGCCGCTCTCCATCGACCTGGAGTTCAACGGCACCGCGACGGACGTCTACGGCAACGAGCGCGTCGGCTTCGAGGGCTCCGCCGAGATCCTCCGCTCCGCCTGGGGCCTGACCTGGAACGCGGCCCTGGAGACCGGCGGCGTCATGGTCAGCGACAAGGTCAAGCTGAACTTCGACATCTCCGCGATCAAGAACGCCGCCTGATCCCTCCCGCGTACGGGACACACGAGCGCGCCCGCCCTCCGCAGCAGCGGAAGGCGGGCGCTCGGCGTTTCCGGGGGGGGAGCGGGCGCCCGGCGTTTCCAGGGGGGCGGCGCTCCTCGGCGTTTTCGGGGGGGGCGGGCGCTCCTCGGCGTTTCCGGGGGCAGGCCCGTCAGGCGGCCTTCGCCGCCGCCTCGACGACGGCCGGGGTCAGGCGGTCGTTCTCGGGGGCGCCGCCCTGGACGAGGAGGGCGACGACCAGGGCCATGGCGCCCTTGGAGGAGGAGTAGAGCGCGAGCAGGGAGTCGCCGTCGACGCCGTCACCGCCCCAGAGGTCGACGACGAGGCGGCCGTGGTGGTGGACGGCGAGCTGGGCGCCGCCGTCCCGTGCCTCGTCCGCGGCGATCCCCGCGAACACCTCCCGCACGGACTCGAATCCGGGCTCCACCGTGCCGTGGACGTCGGTCACGGCGCCGCTCCCCCCGCATGTCGCTCTGCGCATCGCTGTCGTCGTCGGACACCAGAACCACCCGGAGCCCGATTCCCTTCCCGCCCCCGGGAGTTCGGCGCGATTCCGTCCTCGGGCGGGGCCGCGGGGAGGAGTCCCGCGACGGGTCGGCTCCGGCCCCGGCTCACCGACGAGCACCCGAAACCGCCGGTCGGAGCCGTTGTCAGTGGGGGCCGTTAGCGTCGTCGGCATGGAATTCCGCATCGACAGCGCCGTGTTGGCCGACGCCGTGGCCTGGGCCGCGCGCGTCCTGCCGGCCCGCTCCCCCCTGCCCGTCCTCGGCGGTCTGCTCCTGGAGGCGGCGGACGGCCGGCTGCGCGTCTCGGGCCTGGACCACGAGGCCTCGGCCCGCGTCGAGGTCGAGGCCGACACGGTCGTCGCGGGCCGGGCCCTGGTCCTCGGCCGGCGCCTGCTCGACATCTGCAAGGTGCTCCCCCGGGGCGGCACCGAGCTCGCCGTGGAGGGCGCCCGCCTCTCGGTGACCTCGGGCGACGCCCGCTTCGGCCTCTCCCTGCTGCCGCTCGACGACTACCCCGCCGCGCCCGCGCTGCCCGAGGTGCGCGGACTGGTGGACGGGGACGCCTTCGCCACGGCGGTCGGCCAGGTCGCCGTGGCCGCGGGACGGGACGACTCGCTGCCCGTCCTCACCGGGATACGGCTGGCCCTGGACGGCACCACGATGACGCTGGCCGCCACCGACCGCTACCGGTACGCGGTCCGCACCCTGGAGTGGAAGCCGGAGGCCGGCGCCGGCGCGGAGGGCGCGGACGTGGTCGTCCCGGCCCGCCGCCTCACCGAGATCGCCCGCTCCCTCGCGGGCGCGGGCCCGGCCCGCCTCGCCCTCGACTCCGGCTCCCTCGGCTTCGAGAGCGCCGGCACCCGCGCCACCACCCGGCTGCTCGACGGCCGGCTCCCCCGCCACGACAAGCTCTTCGCCCTCGGCGAGCACGCCCTCGCGGTCACCGAGCGTGCCCCGCTGACCGAGGCCGTCAGGCGGGTCGCGGTCGTCGCGGAGGGCGACAGCCCGGTCCAGCTGGCCTTCTCCCCCACCGCCCTCCACCTCCGGGCGGGCTACGAGGACGACGTGGCCTCCCAGCGCCTCCCCGCCGCCCTCACGGGCGCGGAGTCCCTGACGGTCGCCTTCAACCCGGGCTACCTCCTGGACGCGCTGGGCTCCCTGGACGCCCCCGAGGTCCACTTCCACCTGCTGGGCCCGGGCCAGCGCGCCCTCCTCACCGACGGCCCGGAGGGCACCCACCGCCACCTGCTGATGTCGGTGAAGCCGCTGGTCTGAGCCGGAAGCCCCTGGTCCTCACCGGAAACCGCCGGCCCGAGCCGCCCGGAGGGGTCGCTAGAAGCCGCCGCCCCCGTCGAACCCGCCGCCTCCGCCGAAGTCGCCGCCGCCCCCGAAGTCACCGCCGCCGAAGTCGCCCGAGCCGAAGTCCCCGGCGCTGAAGTCGCCGCCGCCGAAGTCGCCCGGGCCGAAGTCGCCGCCGCCGTACTCGGAGGCGTAGGCGGGGGTGGCGAGCACGGAGCCGAGCATGGTGCCCACGAGGAGGCCGGGGAGCATGCCGCCGCCGAAGTAGCCGCCGGCCCAGGGACCGTAGGCGGGGCCCGCCTCCCAGTAGGGGCGGCGGCCGGCGTCGGTGTCGACGGTGCGGGCCACGGGGTCGAGGCCGTCGTCGAGGCGGGCCGCGTCGGCGGCGCAGACCGGGACCTGACGGGGGGAGCCGCCGGGCGGGGTCCAGGTCCGGTCCTCGGCGGCGGGACCGTGGCGGGGGTCGAAGAAGCACGGGGGCCGGCGCTCGGGGAGCGGGCGGGACTCGCGCCGGGCGGCCAGGACGGCGAGGGAGAAGCGGCCCTCCTCCAGGGCCTGGGTGACGCCGCGGACGTCGTGCGGGCGGGCGGCCGAGGCCATGAGGGACTTGGCCCTGTCGTACGAGTCGAGGGCGCGCTCGTAGTCGCCGCGCATGGCGTCGTCGGCGCCGCGCTCGGCGGGGTGGAAGTCGAGGCGTTCGAGTTCCTCGCCGAAGGCGGTGATGTCCTCGTCGACGACGACCCGGAGCCGGTCGAGGGCGGCGCGCTCCTCGGCCTCCTTGCGGCGCCTCTTCTGCCGGACGACGGCGTAGGCGCCCGCGCCGCCCGCGACGACGACACCGCCGAGGATGACGAGCCCGGCGACGGGGACCCCGCTGTCCGCGCCGACGGCGCCCCAGGAGGCCGGGGCGGAGCCGCGCATCGCGGGCAGGGCCTGGTCGACGAAGTCGTTCAGCTCGGTGGCGGCGTCGACGCCGGGCTGCCGTACGGAGGCGACGAGGTTGTCCACGGCGGCCGGGGACATCACGGAGCGGTCGACGCCCGCGTCGAAGCGGTCGCCGAGGCGCACGGCGTACAGGCCCGCGATGCCGGTCTGGGCGTGCAGGTTGTCGATGAGGCCCTTGGGCGGGAACTGCGCGTTCGCGGGCAGGACCGCCACGAAGAGCGGTTTGTCCGCGTCCTTGATCTTCTGCGCGAGGGCCTTCGCGTCGGCCGTGGAGAGCTGGCCGGCGGCGCCCGGGTCGACGTAGACCGGGCCCTGTTTCAGGGCGGCGGCCGCGTCGGACACGCCCGTGGCCCTGGCGCCCGCGAAGGGCGCCAGGGCCAGCAGCAGGAGCACGATCAGCCCGCCGAGGGCCGACCCCGTGGACATCGCCCTGGTCCTCATGGTTCGACGCTACCCGAACCGGACCAAAGCGAACATGCAGGACTATTCGGCGGGGTCGATCCCCGCGCGCAGCAGGCCGTACGTGAAGGCGTCCTCCAGGGCCTGCCAGGAGGCGGCGATGACGTTCTCGCCGACGCCGACCGTGGACCACTCGCCGTTGCCGTCGCTGGTGGTGACGAGGACCCTGGTCGTGGACTCGGTGCCGTGGCGGCCCTCCAGGATGCGGACCTTGTAGTCGACCAGCTCGAACTTGGCGAGCGGCGGGTAGATCCGGTCCAGGGCCACCCGCATCGCCCGGTCGAGGGCGTTGACCGGGCCGTTGCCCTCGGCGGTGGCGACGATCCGCTCGCCCTTGGCCCAGAGCTTCACGGTCGCCTCGTTGGCGTGGGTGCCGTCGGGGCGGTCCTCGACGATCGCGCGCCAGGACTCCGTGCGGAAGTAGCGGCGGGCCCGGCCCTCGGCCTCCTCGCGGAGCAGCAGCTCGAAGGAGGCGTCGGCGGCCTCGTACGTGTAGCCCTTGAGCTCGCGCTCCTTGACGCGCTCGACGACGCGGGCGACGAGGTCGCGGTCGCCGCCCAGGTCGACGCCGAGCTCCTTGCCCTTGAGCTCGATGGAGGCGCGGCCGGCCATGTCGGAGACGAGCATCCGCATGGTGTTGCCGACCAGCTCGGGGTCGATGTGCTGGTAGAGGTCGGGGTCCACCTTGATCGCGGAGGCGTGCAGTCCGGCCTTGTGGGCGAAGGCGGAGACGCCGACGTACGGCTGGTGGGTGGAGGGGGTGAGGTTGACGACCTCGGCGATGGCGTGCGAGATCCGGGTCATCTCGGCGAGGGCGCCCTCGGGGAGGACCTTCTTGCCGTACTTGAGCTCCAGGGCCGCGACGACGGGGAAGAGGTTGGCGTTGCCGACCCGCTCGCCGTAGCCGTTGGCGGTGCACTGGACGTGGGTGGCGCCCGCGTCGACGGCGGCGAGGGTGTTGGCGACGGCGCAGCCGGTGTCGTCCTGGGCGTGGATGCCGAGGCGGGCGCCGGTGTCGGCGAGGACGGTGGCGACGACGGCCTGGATCTGGGCGGGGAGCATGCCGCCGTTGGTGTCGCAGAGGACGACGACGTCGGCGCCGGCCTCGTGGGCGGCGCGGACGACGGCCTTGGCGTAGTCCGGGTTCGCCTTGTAGCCGTCGAAGAAGTGCTCGCAGTCGACGAAGACCCGGCGGCCCTGGGCGGTCAGGTGGGAGACGGTGTCGCGGACCATCTCCAGGTTCTCGTCGAGGGTGGTGCGCAGGGCGAGCTCGACGTGCCGGTCGTGCGACTTGGCGACCAGGGTGATCACCGGGGCGCCGGAGTCGAGGAGCGCCTTGACCTGCGGGTCCTCGGCGGCGCTGCCGCCGGCCCTGCGGGTGGCGCCGAAGGCGACGAGCTGCGCGTTCTTGAACGCGATCTCCTGCCGGGCGCGGGCGAAGAACTCCGTGTCGCGCGGGTTGGCGCCGGGCCAGCCGCCCTCGATGAAACCCACGCCGAACTCGTCGAGGTGCCGGGCGATGGTCAGCTTGTCCGCGACGGTGAGGTTGATGCCCTCACGCTGCGCTCCGTCGCGCAGGGTCGTGTCGAAGACATGGAAACTGTCGTCGAGGCGCGATCCCTCGGCGTTCTCCGTGGTCATGGCTGTGTTGGCTCCTGTCGGATGTGGCTCCGGAAGGTATGGATCCACTTGCCCCCATTCTCACGCGTCGTCCGTTTCCGGCGTGGGTGGGGCCGGAAAACGAAAAAACCCCTCGCGGGTGCGAGAGGTCTGCGCGCGGGTCTGGGGCACGGTGTCCACTGCCGCGGGGGTCGTTCCGCGATTCAGTGGCCACTGCGGACCGGCGCGCTGCTGCCGATAATCATCGTGGTAGCAAGCACGCCGGAAGTCTGACACAGGTCCGGGACCGGCCGGACGGCGGTCTCACGATACGGGCAGTTGATCTCGCGTCCGCTCGGCGCGGGCGGCGCCCACCCGGCCCAGGTCGATGTCCCGGGTCTCCCGCATCGTGAGGTAGACGACCAGGGAGACGGCCGCGCAGCCGGCGACGTACCAGGAGAAGCCCGACTCGACGCCGGCGTCCTTGAACCAGAGCGCCACGTACTCGGCGGTGCCGCCGAAGAGGGCGTTGGCGACGGCGTACGGCAGGGCGACGCCGAGGGCGCGGATGCCGGTCGGGAAGAGCTCGGCCTTCACGCAGGCGTTGATGGAGGTGTAGCCGGTGACGACGAGGAGCGCGAGGAGGGAGAGGCCGAGGGCGGGCCAGAAGGAGCCGGCGTGCTTGAGCATCGTCAGGATCGGGACGGTGAGGAGGGTGGAGCCGAGCGCGAAGGTGATGAGCAGCGGACGCCGTCCGATCCGGTCGGAGAGCCGGCCGGCGAGCGGCTGCAGGCAGGCGAAGACGACGAGGGCGCAGAAGGAGACCAGGGTGGCGGTCTGCTTGGGCAGTCCGGCGGAGTTGGACAGGTACTTGGTGAGGTACGTGGTGTACGTGTAGTAGGCCACGGTCCCGCCCATGGTGAGCGCGACGACGAGGAAGGCCTCGCGCTTGTGCGCCCACAGGGCCTTGAGGGTGCCCTGCTGGCCCCGGGCGACGCCGGAGTCGGCGCTCTCCTCGTACACCTCCGTCTCCAGCATGGTGCGCCGCAGCCAGAAGACGACGGCCGCGCCGAGGGCGCCGACGACGAACGGGATGCGCCAGCCCCAGGCGTGCAGGGCGTCGGCGGACAGGGTGTGCTGGAGGATCAGCAGCAGGCCGAGGCCGAGGATCTGGCCGGCGGTCATCGACACGTACTGGAAGCTGGAGGCGAAGCCGCGGTGCCGGGGTGCGGAGGCCTCGGTGAGGTAGGTGGCGCTGGCCGCGTACTCGCCGCCGACGGAGAGGCCCTGGAGGAGGCGGGCGACGAGGAGGACGGCGGCGCCGCCGTATCCGGCGACGGAGTACGTCGGCGCGATCGCGATCAGTACGGCGGAGGCGGACATCAGCGTCACGGTGAGGGTGAGCGCCGCCTTGCGGCCCTTGCGGTCGCCGACCCGGCCGAGGAGCCAGCCGCCGACGGGGCGCATGAAGAAGCCGACGGCGAAGATGCCGGCGGTGTTCATGAGCTTGGCGGTGTCGTCGCCCTCGGGGAAGAAGGCTCCCGCGAAGTAGGTGGCGAAGCTCGCGTACACGAACCAGTCGAACCACTCGACCATGTTGCCGGCGGAACCGACCCAGATCTTCTTCCAGTGCTCTCGTCCCATGGGCAGGAACCGTGCCGGAGATCGCGCCGGGTCAACAAGGCCGTGGCGCGCAACGATCGGGTGTACTTACGTGCGTTGCGGTCGCGCGAGCAGGTCCTGCTCGATGAACTCCCTTACGTGCGCGAGGACTTGCTCCCGCCCCGTGCCCGGGATGCCGACGGCGACGTGCACGCTGAAGCCGTCGAGCAGGGCCCGCATCCGGGTGGCGAAGCGGTCCGGGTCGACCGCGCGGAACTCCTCCCGCGAGACGCCCTCGGCGAGGATCGCGACCAGGTCCCGGTGCCAGGCCCCCTCGATGGCGGCCTGCCGGGCGCGGGCGTCGGCGTCGGCGTTCTGCGACCGGTTCCAGACCTCCAGCCAGAGGGTCCAGTGGGGGTCGCGGGGCCCGTCGGGCACGTACACGTCGACGTAGCCGTCGAGCCGGTCGCGCGCCGTCCCCGGCCGGGACAGCAGCGCGCTGCGCTCGGCCCCGAGCCGCCCCTCGCTCCACTCCAGGGTCTGCAGCAGCAGTTCGTCCTTGGTGCGGAAGTAGTAGAGGAGGTGCCCGCTGCTCATCCCCACCTGCCGCCCGAGCCCGGCCATGGTGAGCCCGTCGAGCCCCCGCTCGGCGATGGTGTCCATGGCCGCGGCGAGCACGTCCTCCCGGGGCGGGGCGGCCTGGTTGCGGCGGCGGGGGTGGGAGGGGGTGGGACCGGGGTTGCTGCTCTGACTCACTCGTACGTTCTACAGGATGCGGCCGTCGGGCCCGCGCCCGAAGGCGTGCAGCATGACGTCGGCGAGGTCGGCCCCGGGCACGGTGGCGCGCAGCTCGGCGAGGACGGGCGGCAGGTCCTCGTCGGCGATGACGCCCATGTGCTCCTGCCGGAGCCCGTGGACCACCTCGACCAGATCGGGACGGAGCGCCATCCAGGCACGGGAGGTACGGATCTCCTCGGCCATGGCGTCCATGAACCACCGCATGACGTCGTACGGGATCTCCCGCTCGCCGCGCGGGTCGAACCGGACCGTCGGCTCGCGCGCCGGATCCTCGTCCGGCACGACCCCCACCACGAGCTGCCGCCGGCCGGACACCTCGTCCAGCTCCACGTACCAGGCGTCGTCGGGGACGGAGTACAGGAAGGTGAGGGCGTACCGGCCGGAGGCATGGGTGGTCATGGCCGCACGCTGTCACAGGGCGTGCGGCCACGGCGAGCCGGTTTCCCTACACCGCCGGCTGCTGCTGCGTGATGCAGTGGATGCCGCCGCCGCCCGCGAAGATCGTCCGGGCGTCGACCAGGACGACCTCGCGCTCCGGGAAGAGGCGGCGGAAGATCTCGGCCGCGACCTCGTCGTGCGGGTCGTCGAAGGCGCAGAGGACGACGCCGCCGTTGCACAGGTAGTGGTTGATGTACGAGTAGTCGACCCAGTCGCCCTCCTCGTCCTTCAGGACGGTGGGCGCCGGGACCTCGATGACCTCCAGCGGGCGGCCCTTCGCGTCGGTCTGGCCGCGCAGGATCTCCACGTACATCTTCGAGCGCACGTAGTCCGGGTGGGCCGGGTCCTGCTGGCTGTGGACGAGGACCGTGCCGGGGCGGGCGAAGGCGGCGACGATGTCGACGTGGCCCTGGGTGCCGTACAGGCCGTAGTCGCCGGCGAGGCCGTGGGGCAGCCAGATCGCCTTCGTGGTGCCGAGCTTGGCGTGGATCTCCTGCTCGACCTGCTCGCGCGTCCACTCGGGGTTGCGGCCGGAGCCGAGCTGCACGGTGTCGGTGAGGAGGACGGTGCCCTCGCCGTCGACGTGGATCGCGCCGCCCTCGTTGACGAGGGGGGACGAGAGGACAGGCACTCCCGCCACGTCCGCGACATGGCGGGCGATCTTGGAGTCGTGCTCCCAGCGGGCCCAGTCCTGGGCGCCCCAGCCGTTGAACACCCAGTCCACGGCGGCGAGTTCGGTTCCGTTGGTGACGAAGGTCGGGCCGATGTCCCGCATCCAGGCGTCGTCGAGCTCGCGCTCGACGAGCTCGACGTCCGGGCCGAGGAGCGCCGCGGCCGACTCCGCGTCGCCGGGCGCGACGACCACCGTCACGGGCTCGAAGCGGCGGACGGCGCGGGCCACCGACGCCCAGGCGGCGCGGGCCTCGGCGAGCTCCTCCTCGTTGGTGAAGGTGGGGTTGGGGCTGGGCCAGGCCATCCAGGTGCGCTCGTGGGGGGTCCACTCGGCGGGCATGCGGTACGAGGTCATGAGGCGGTCCTAGAGGAAGTAGAGGCGGTTGAGGGAGACGGACTCGGCCGCCTCGGAGCGGATCGGGGAGCCGTCGAGCGAGACGAGGCCGGTCCGGTCGTCGACCTGCACGTCGCCGACGCGGGAGTTGAACCGCAGGTCGGCGGGGCCGATGCCGCGGGTGCCGCGCACGGCGACCCGGCGGCGGCGGGTGGGCATCGCGTCGGAGCCGAGGTCGACGGCGGCCTGGGCGACGAACGCGACGGAGATGTCGGCGGGCGTGGCGCCGTGCGCGCCGAACAGCGGTCCGAGGACCAGCGGCTGACAGGTGTCGGTGGCGGCGTTCGGATCGCCCACGACCCCCCACGCGGGGAAGCCGTTCTTGATGACCATCTGCGGCTTGGCGCCGAAGAACTCCGGCCGCCACAGCACGATGTCGGCCATCTTCCCGACCTCGATCGAGCCGATCTCGTGGGCGAGGCCGTGGGCGATCGCCGGGTTGATGGTGAGCTTGGCCATGTAGCGCAGCACGCGCGCGTTGTCGTCGTGCGCGCCGTCGCCCTCCATGGGCCCGAGCTCGGCCTTCATCTTCCCGGCCATGGCGAAGGTCCGGCGTACGGTCTCGCCGGCCCTTCCCATCCCCTGCGCGTCGGAGGAGGTGATCCCGATCGCGCCGAGGTCGTGCAGGACGTCCTCCGCGCCCATCGTCCCGGCCCTGATCCGGTCGCGCGCCATCGCGGCGTCGCCGGGCAGGTCGGTCTTCAGGTCGTGGACGGAGACGATCATCCCGTAGTGCTCGGCGACCGCGTCGCGGCCGAAGGGGAGCGTGGGGTTGGTGGAGGAGCCGATGACGTTCGGCACGCCCGCCATCTTCAGGACGTTGGGCACGTGCCCGCCGCCACAGCCCTCGATGTGGAAGGCGTGGATCGTACGCCCCTCCAGGACCTTCAGGGTGTCCTCGACCGAGAGGCACTCGTTCAGGCCGTCGGAGTGCAGCGCGACCTGGACGTCGTGCTCCTCGGCCACCCGCAGCGCGGTGTCCAGGGCGCGGGTGTGGGCGCCCATGTCCTCGTGGACCTTGAAGCCCGACGCCCCGCCCTCGGCGAGCGCCTCCACCAGCGGCGCCGTGTCGGAGGAGGAGCCGCGGGCGAGGAAGCCGATGTTGACCGGCCAGGCGTCGAAGGCGTTGAAGGCGTGCTTGAGCGCCCACGGCGAGTTGACGCCGACGCCCCAGACGGGGCCGAACTCCTGGCCGATGATCGTGGTGACTCCGCTGGCGAGCGAGGCCTCCATGATCCGGGGGGAGAGCAGGTGGACGTGGGTGTCGACGGCTCCGGCGGTGGCGATGAGGCCCTCGCCGGAGACGATCGAGGTGCCGGTGCCGACGACGACGTCGACCCCGTCGAGGGTGTCGGGGTTGCCGGCCCGCCCGATGGCGTGGATCCGGCCCTCACGGATGCCGATCGACACCTTGCGGATGCCCTGCACGGCGTCGATGACCAGGACGTTGCTGATGACCACGTCGCAGGTCTCGCGGACGGCCGCGGCCTTCAGGTGGAGTCCGTCGCGGGCGGTCTTGCCGAAGCCGGCGAGGAACTCGTCCCCGGGCTTCTGGGAGTCGGACTCGACGCGGACGACGAGCCCGGAGTCGCCCAGGACGACGCGGTCGCCGGTGCGCGGGCCGTGCACGGATGCGTACTCGTACGGGTCCATCAGTCGTTCTCCTCGTCGGGCCGAACGCCCAGGTAGCCGCAGGCCCGCGCCCTGCGCAGGGCCTCTTCGCGCGCGCCGGGCGCGTCCAGGGGTCCGTCGACCAGGCCCGCGAAGCCGATGGCGACGCGGGCGCCGCCGATCGGGACGAGCCCGACCTCGGCCTCGCCGCCCGGGTCGAAGCGGAAGGAGGCTCCGGCCGGGATGGCGAGGCGCATGCCGTAGGCGGCGGCCCGGTCGAAGTCGAGGCGCGGGTTGACCTCGAAGAAGTGGAAGTGGGAGGTGACGCTCACGGGGACCGTCGCCGTGTTGCGGACGAGGAGGGTGAGCGCCGGCTCGGCCTCCTCGTACCCGGGGCCGGGCAGCAGTGCGCCCGGGGCCTCGGCTCCCAGGGCTCCCCCGCCGATCGGGTCGGAGACGACCGCGAGCCGGGAGCCGTCGTCGAAGACGGCCTCGACGTGGACCTCGGTGACCACGTCGGCGACGCCGGGCAGGACGTCGTCGGGGCCGAGGACGGAGCGGGCCGCCTCGATCGCCTCGGCGAGTCGCCTGCCGTCGCGGGCCGCCTCGCAGACGGTGTCCGCGATGAGCGCGGTCGCCTCGGGCACGTTGAGCCGCAGGCCCCGGGCCCGGCGGGCTCGGGCGAGCTCGGCGGCACCGAAGAGAAGCAGCCGGTCGCGTTCCGTGGGGGTCAGTCTCACGCCCCAAACACCTCCTGCAATTGCGACACGTTTGAGCGACACTCTAAATGTTGAGAAGCGAGCTTCCAAGCATTGACGTCACCGACAGGCGTAGGTCACATTGAGCGCCGCTCTAAAACCGTCCCCGTCCCCCCGCAGGGAGTCCTCATGCCGATAGAACAGCGCGGAGTCGACACCATCCCCGAAGCGGAACGCACCAGCGGCCCCCGCGACCTCGTCTCGATCCTCCTCGGCTCCAACCTCTGTCTGGGGGTGATCGTCTTCGGCTGGCTGCCGGTCTCCTTCGGACTCGGCTTCTGGGCCTCGGTGACCTCCGTCGTCACCGGCACCCTCGTCGGCGTCACGGTCACCGCCCCCCTCGCCCTCGTGTCCCTCCGCACCGCGACCAACCTCTCCACCTCCTCCGGCGCCTTCTTCGGCGTCCGCGGCCGGCTCGTCGGCTCCGTGGTCGGGCTGCTGCTCTCGCTGGGCTACACCGCGCTGACCCTCTGGATCGGCGGCGACGTGATGGTGGGCACGCTCTCCCGCCTCGTCGGCCTGCCGACCGGCGGCGCCGTCCACGCCCTCGTCTACGCGTTCCTCGCCGCCTGCACGGTGGTCGGCGCCGTGTACGGCTACCGGCTGCTGCTCCGGCTGAGCAAGGCACTCGCGATCGGCATGACGGTGCTCCTCGCCGTCGGCATCGCCGCCTACGCCGGGGACTTCACCACGGCCGCCGTCCCGGACACCCCCTACCTGCTCGGCTCCTTCTGGCCGACCTGGCTGCTCTCGGCCGTCGCGGCCGGACTCAGCGGACCGGTCGCCTTCATCACCCTGCTCGGCGACTACACCCGGTACGTCTCCCCCGAGCGGTACAGCGCGAAGACCGTGTGGCGGGCCACCTGCCTGGGCCTGACCGTCGGCCTGCTCGTCCCGCAGCTCTTCGGCACCTTCACCGCCCTGGCGGCGCGCGGCGGCCTGGACTACGCGGGCCCGCTCGTCGACTCCTCGCCCGTCTGGTACCTCGTACCGCTGCTCGTCGCCGCCACCGCCGGCTCCGTCGGCAACGCCGGGCTGATGCTGTACTCGATGGGCCTCGACCTCGACGCGATCCTGCCGAAGGCCACGCGCGCGCGTGCCACCCTCGTCGTCGCGGCGGTGGCGACGGCCTTCGTCTTCGTCGGCCACTTCGCCTCGGACGCCCAGACGGCGATGACCTCGTTCGTACTGCTGCTCACCGCGATCGGGACCCCGTGGGCGGTGATCACCCTGATCGGGCACGCGCGCTGCGGCGGGACGTACGACCCGGAGGCGCTCCAGGTCTTCAACCAGCGCTCGCGCGGCGGGATCTACTGGTTCTCGGCGGGCTGGCACCCGCGCGCCACCTTCTCCTGGGCGGTCGGCGCGGCGGTCGGCCTGGCCGCGGTGTCGACGCCGCTCTACGAGGGGCCGCTGCTCGCCCTGACGGGCGGGATCGACTGCAGCTTCGTCTTCTCGGGGATCGTGGGCGGCGCGCTGTACGCCGTACTGACGCCGAACAGGGCTCCCGAGACCGTGACGACGGCCCCGGAAGCCCTGGCGGCGACGGAGTAGCGACTACCCCGTCGGCTTACTTGCCGAGCTCGTGCATCCAGCCGTGCGTGTCCTCGGCCTTGCCGGTCTGGATGGCGAGCAGCGCCTCGCGCAGCTTCATCGTGACCTCGCCGGGCTCGCCGCCCGACTGCTGCCACTCGCCCCGGGCGGACTTGACCAGGCCGACCGGGGTGATGACGGCGGCGGTGCCGCAGGCGAAGACCTCGGTGAGGGTGCCGTTCTCGGTGTCGGCCTGCCACTGGTCGATGGAGACGCGGGCCTCCTCGGACTCGTAGCCGAGGTCCCGGGCGACCTGGAGGAGCGAGTCGCGGGTGATGCCCGCGAGCAGGGAACCGGTGAGGGTGGGGGTGACGATCTTGTCGCCGTACACGAAGTACAGGTTCATGCCGCCGAGCTCCTCGACCCACTTGTGCTCGACCGCGTCGAGGTAGCAGACCTGGTCGCAGCCCTTGGCGGCCGCCTCGGCCTGCGCGAGCAGGGAGGCCGCGTAGTTGCCGCCGGTCTTGGCGTCGCCGACGCCGCCGGGGACGGCGCGGACGCGGTCCTCCGAGGCCCAGATGGAGACGGGCTTCACGCCGCCCGCGAAGTACGGGCCGGCCGGCGAGGCGATGACGACGAACAGGTACTCGTTGGCCGGGCGGACGCCGAGGCCGACCTCGGTGGCGATCATGAACGGACGCAGGTAGAGCGAGTCCTCGCCGCCGTGCGCCGGAACCCAGGCCTCGTCCTGCCGGACGAGCGCGTCGCACGCCTCGACGAAGGTCTCGACCGGCAGCTCGGGCATGCCGAGCCGGTGGGCGGAGGCCTGGAAGCGGCGCGCGTTGGCGTCGGGACGGAAGGTGGCGACCGAGCCGTCGGGGCGGCGGTAGGCCTTCAGGCCCTCGAAGATCTCCTGCGCGTAGTGCAGGACGTTCGTGGCCGGGTCCAGGGAGAGCGGGCCGTACGGCACGAGCTGACCGTCGTGCCAGCCGCGGCCCTCGGTCCACCGGATGGTGACCATGTGGTCGGTGAAGTGGCGGCCGAATCCCGGGTTGGCCAGGATCGCCTCGCGCTCCGCGTCGGACAGCGGGCTGGAGGAGGGCTTGAGCTCGATCGTGGGCGTCGTCATGAGTGCGTGTCCTTCACCGGTTGTGATGGGGAGGACCGCGCGCACGGCGCCGTCGGGGACTGTCGTCCCTGACGAGTCGGCGTCCGGGCATGCCCGTATGCCGCGGCCCCACGTTCGATTATCGCTCGCGGGGACCGGTGCGGAAAACGGGTGCGCGCGGTCCGGGGTTCGGGGGGAGCGCCCGCGGCCGCGCATGGGGCAGCCGCCGGGCGCTGGTGCGACCCGGCGGCTGCTGTGTGGTGTCAGTCGGCGCGGGTCAGCTCGCTACTCGCGCGGCGAGCGCGTCGCCGATCTCGTCCGTCGTGCGGACGGAGTCGCCGCGCTCGGTGAGGTCGGCCGCGACGGCCTCCTCGACCCGGGCGGCCTCGGCCTCGTAGCCGAGGTGGCGGAGCAGGAGGGCGACGGAGAGGACGGTGGCCGTGGGGTCGGCCTTGCCCTGGCCCGCGATGTCCGGCGCGGAGCCGTGGACCGGCTCGAACATGGACGGGAACTCGCCGCTCGGGTTGATGTTGCCCGAGGCGGCGACGCCGATGCCGCCGGAGACGGCAGCGGCGAGGTCGGTGATGATGTCGCCGAAGAGGTTGTCGGTGACGATCACGTCGAAGCGGGCCGGGTCGGTGACGAGGAAGATCGTCGCGGCGTCGACGTGCAGGTAGTCGGTGGTGACCTCGGGGTACTCCCGGGCCACCTTGTTGAAGGTGTCCGTCCAGAGGTGGCCGGCGAAGGTCAGCACGTTGTTCTTGTGGACCAGCGTCAGCTTCTTGCGCGGGCGGGCCTGGGCGCGGGCGAAGGCGTCCCGGACCACGCGCTCGACACCGAAGGCGGTGTTGACCGAGACCTCGGTGGCGACCTCGTGCGGGGTGCCCTTGCGGATGGTGCCGCCGTTGCCCGTGTACGGCCCCTCGGTGCCCTCGCGGACCACGACGAAGTCGATCTCGGGCTGCCCGGCGAGCGGGGTGGCCACGCCGGGGAGCAGCTTCGAGGGACGCAGGTTCACGTGGTGGTCGAAGGCGAAGCGGAGCTTCAGCAGGAAGCCGCGCTCCAGGACGCCGGACGGCACCGACGGGTCGCCGATGGCACCGAGCAGGATGGCGTCGTGCTTCTTGAGGGAGGCGAGATCGGCGTCGGTGAGGGTCTCACCGGTGGCGTGGTAGCGCTTGGCGCCGAAGTCGTACTCCTCGGTCTCCAGCTTCACGTCCTGGGGAAGGACGGCCGCGAGGATCTTGAGGCCCTGGGCCACGACCTCCTGGCCGATGCCGTCGCCGGGAATGACTGCGAGATTGATGCTGTGAGACATGTCGGCACCCTACTCTTCGTCCCATCGTCTGACACGTTCCGTCCGCCATGTGGACGAAGTGCCATGTCGCGGGAACGGGATCCGGGGCGGGATCGGCGAGATCCCGGGCGGGATCAGTGACCGGTGGAGCCGCCGTTGTCACGGCGGTCGAGGGCGCGCTGGAGGGCGGCGGCGGCGTTCTGGCGGGCCTCGTCGCTGGGGCGGTTGGCGGAGTGGCGGACGCGGCGGGCGGTCTGAGCGGCCATGAGGGATCGACTCCTTGAGATCATTGGTGATCCGGACGTGCGGAGATCAGCTTGTGATCGAAGGCGCCGGAAGGGGCGGGGAGCGCCGCCGCAGGGGTTGCCTGCACGGGGCGTCGCGCTCTCGACCGCCATTCGCTTGATGAAGCGAGACGTTCGGCTTCTACAAAGCTAGGGCAGGCCCCCTCATCTGTCTCCACAATTACTCGGACTTCCTACTATCTGAGACGGCGGCCGACCCTCCGTGCCGCGCAGCTCGCGGATCAGCGACCGCACGGCGAGGGATCTCGCCAGCTCAGGGGTGGTGACATAGCCGACGGACCGGGTCGGGCGCCCCGCTCCGAGATCGGTGATCTCCACCGAGGGCGGCGCTCCGACCAGTGACAGTTCCGGCATCACGGCCATGCCGAAACCACTGCTCACCATCGAGAGCACCGCTCCGTCGTCCTCCGCCTCCACCGTCGCCGCCGGCAGCCACTCCTGGGCGGCCCACCACTCCCGGGTGTACAAGGTGCAGTTCTCCGCCCAGTCGACCAGCGGCAGCGTGCGCGGCGCCGGATGCCCTGCCGGGTGGACGAGCGCGTACCCCTCCTCCAGGAGGACGCCCCCGACCAGTCCGGGCGGCACCGGCGAGGTGGTCCCGATGGTCGCGATGCCGATGTCGGCCCGCCCTCCGAGGACCTCCCCCGCGGTGCCCGGTCCCACCTCCCGCACGATCCGCACCTCGGGCACGATCTCCGGGTGACGGGCCGTCAACCGCTCCAGGGCCCGCGGCAGCAGGTGCAGCGCCGCACTGCGGAAGACGGCGATCCGGAGCGGTCCGGCGACGGTCCCGCCCCCGTCACCGCGCGCGGCGGCCCGCACCTCCGCGCCCATCACCTCCAGGAGCCGCAGCACCCGCCGGGCGTGGGCCAGGGCCCGCTCCCCCGCCGCCGTCGGGGTCGCGCCGTTCCGGCCCCGGTCGAAGAGGACGGCCCCGAGCTTGCGTTCGGTCGTGCGCACGGAGTGGGAGACGGCGGACTGGGTCATGCCGAGCGTGACGGCGGCCGCCGAGAAGCCGCCCTCGGCCCCGACGGCGACGAGGACGCGGAGTTCGCGGGGCGCGAGATCGCTCTTCGCGGGATCGGTGTCCGCGGGATCGGTGGCCGCGGGATCGGTGGTCGCGGGATCGGTCATGCGGGGCTCCCACCTCGGGGTATGAGCGAGATTCATGGATCGTTCGGTTGCATGAGGGCAACCCCCTGCCCGGCCGCCGGATTCCTTCCTACGGTCTCCGGCATGACGAACGACACCATGATCACCGTCCAGCAGACCGCCCGCCCCACCGGCTTCCCCACCCCCGACCTCTTCTCCTTCGTCGAGTCCCCGGTGCCCTCTCCCGAGCCGGGCACCGCCCTCGTCGAGAACCTCCAGTGGTCCGTCGACCCGTACCACCGCGAGGCGATGGACGGCGACGTGCTGTGGACCCTGAACTCCCCCATGGAGGGCCGCACCCTCGGCCGGGTCCTCGACTCCCGCGACCCGTCCCTGCGCCCGGGCGACCTCGTCCTCCACCGCAAGGGCTGGCGCACCCACGCACTGGTCGCGCCGGGCGAGGTGCGCCAAGTGCCGGACTTCGGCCCCGGCGTCCCGCTCGCGGCGCACCTGAGCCTGCTCGGCGGCACGGGCCTGTCGGCCTATGTGGGCCTGACCCGGATCGCACGGCTCCAGGAGGGCGAGGACCTCTTCGTGTCGGCGGCGGCGGGCGGGGTCGGCACGGCGGCGGGGCGGCTCGCCCGCCTCCTCGGCGCGGGCCGGCTGGTCGGCAGCGCGGGCTCGCCGGGAAAGGTGGCGTACCTGACGGAAGAAGTGGGCTTCGACGCGGCCTTCGACTACCACGAGGGGCCGGTGACGGAGCTGCTCGCGAAGGCGGCGCCGGACGGTGTCGACGTGGCCCTGGAGGGGGTGGGCGGCGAGCACCTGGAGGCCGTGATCGACGCGCTGCGCGACCACGGCCGGATCGCCTGGGTGGGGGCCGTCGGCCAGTACCACTCGCTCTCCGCTCCCCCGCCGGCCCCGCGTAACCTCTTCGACCTGGTCGAGAAGAGCGCCCGGCTCGAAGGCTTCCTGGTCCGCAACCACATGGACGCCCAGGAGGAGCTCCACGACCTCGCCGTGCCGCACCTGCGGAGCGGGGCGCTGCCGCTGGACGTGACGGTCGTGGAGGGCTTCGAGCACATCGTGGACGCGTTCCTGGGGATGCTGAAGGGCGCGAACCTCGGGAAGATGCTCGTCTCCCGCTGAGCACCGACACCGGGATGGGCATCGGTACCTAGATTGCATTCCTACCTAGGTAGTGATCTGATGTGCACATGGCCGCAGACCGCAGATCCAGCTGGCTCAAGGGAGTCCTCGACCTGCTCGTCCTCTCCTGCCTGACCGGGGGAGAGAGTTACGGGTACGAGATCGCGAAGGCGCTCGACGGGGCGGGCCTGGGCGAGATCAAGGGCGGGACGCTCTATCCCGTACTGAACCGCCTGGAGCAGGCCGGCCTGGTGGAGGCCGAGTTCCGCGCCGCCGAGCGCGGGCCCGGGCGCCGCTACTACCGGCTCACCGACCCGGGCCGGGCACACCTCGCGGCCGAGAGTGAGGCCTGGTCGGAGTTCCACCGGGCCGTACGGACGCAACTGCACGCAGGGGGAACCGCACCATGACCACCGACGCCTACTTCGACGAGCTGACCGCCGCGCTGCGCGCCGCGGGGGTGCCCGAGGAGCAGATCGCCCGGACCGCCGACGAGCTGCGCGGGCACCTCGCGGAGACGGGAACCTCCCCGGAGGAGGAGTTCGGGCCGGCCGAGGACTTCGCGGCCCGGCTGGGCGGACTCGCCCCGGCCCCCGGGGAGCCGGACGAGGCGGCGGAGCACTGGACGTGGACCGCCGACCTCTTCAACGACCGCCGGATGCTGGCCGTCCACGGCGCCCAGGGCTGGGAGGTGGAGGGCCTGGACCCCCTCGGCCGCTTCGTCTGCCGCCGGGTGCCCGGGGTCGCGCTCGCCTGGGAGTACCGCCGCGAGGTGATCACCGGCCGCAGGCGGGCCCGGGTCCTCGACGAGCTCACGCCGGAGGGCTGGGAGCTGTGCGGCGAGTGGCTGGTGTACGGCTACTTCAAGCGGCCGCGCGCGGCGACGGCCGGACCGGCGGGCGCCGTGGAGGCGCCGCCGGCCGCCCCGCGCCGGTGGCTGTTCCTGAGCCGCCGGGGCAAGGCGGTGCTCGTGGTGTGGTGCCTCCTGGTCGGCGGCGCGATGACCTCGTTCCTCGTCGGAGGGATCGGTGCCTCCGGGCTCGCGATCACGGTCGCCGTCACGTCGGCGCTCTCCGCCGTGTACACCTCCCACCTGGAGACGAAGGCGGGCGACGTCCGGCAGAAGACCGGCGACCGGGGCTGACGCTCCCTCACATCACGTCGCCGTCCCGCCAGTCGAAGACGAGCGGGGCGGCGGGGTCCGGCAGGGCCCGGCCGGCCGAGGGGCGCAGGAAGACGAAGCCCTCCTCCTCGGCGAGGCGGACGATCCCCTCGGGCCCGAGCGCTTCGAGGCGCCCCTCCCAGACCCGCCAGCCGCGCGCCCGGTAGAGCGCGGCCCCCTCGTCGGAGGCGCCGAGCGCCCCGAAGGCGTACGCGCCGTCGATCACCCGCTCCAGCCCGGCCGTCACCGCGCCGCCGAGCCCCTGCCGCCGGCGGTCCCGCCGGACGGCGACCCCTTCCACGTATCCGACGCGGTGCGAGCGGCCGCGGTGGAGCGCCCGGCGCTGGACGACGGCGCCGTGGGCGGCGACGCCCCGCTCGTCCTCGATCCAGGCGTGGAGGCCGCCGAGGGTGTGGTCCCAGTCCTCGTCGGAGAAGTCGCCCTCGAAGGCGGCGTCGAGCATCTCGCGTACGGAGCGGAGCCGGGCGGCACCGAGTTCATGGGTGGGCGCGATCCTCACGGTCATGCCTCACCCTCCCACATTCACCTAACCCTTAAAAGCACATTGACAGGTTAGCCCTGCCTCTGCTTGAGTCGCCTCATAACCAGTGAGCGACAACTGAGGGGTTAGAACGATGTCCGTGCTGCCGACCCACCACCGCACCGTCACCGTCCGGGGCCACGAGATCGCCTACCGCGAGGCCGGACCGGCCGACGCCCCCGTACTGCTCCTGCTGCACGGCTTCCCCACCAGCTCGCACATGTTCCGCGACCTGATCCCCCTGCTCGCCGACCGGTACCGGCTGATCGCCCCCGACCACCTGGGCTTCGGCCGCAGCGCGACGCCCGCCGACTTCGCCTACACCTTCGCCGGACTGGCCGCGCTGACCTCCGAGTTCACCGAGGCCCTCGGCCTGGACCGGTTCGCGCTCTACATCCAGGACTACGGCGCCCCCATCGGCCTGCGCCTCGCCCTCGCCCACCCCGAGCGGATCACCGCGATCGTCACCCAGAACGGCAACGCCTACGAGGAGGGCCTCGGCGCCGAGGCCTGGGCCCCCGTCCTCGCCCTGATCGAGGAGCGCACCCCCGAGACCGAGGAGCCGGTCCGCGCCATCCGCTCCCCGGAAGGCATCCGCTGGCAGTACGAGACGGGCGTCCCCGCCGCGTACCGGGACCTGCTCAGCCCCGACGCCTGGCACCACGACGCGGCCCTGATGGCCCGCGCGGGCCAGGACGAGATCCAACTGGACCTGATCGCCGACTACGGCTCCAACTTCGCCCTCTACCCGGCCTTCCAGGAGTACTTCCGCACCTCCCGGGTCCCCCTCCTCGCCGTCTGGGGCGAGGGCGACCAGGTCTTCGTCCCCGCCGGCGCCGAGGCCTTCCGCCGCGACCTCCCGGACGCCGAGATCCATCTGCTGCCGACGGGCCACTTCGCCCTGGAGACCCACGCGCCGGCGATCGCGGAGCTGATCGGCGACTTCCTCGGGCGGCGCGTCCTCAGGCCGTAGCCCTCTCCAGGTCGCGGGTCATGCGCTCCACCCAGTCGGTGAAACCCTCCCGATGGCGGCCGTCGCTCTCGAACAGGGCGGCGACCTGTGCGTCCGTGAGCCGCTCGGATCCCTGCACGGTCAGCAGCCGGTGCAGCTCCTTCATCAGGGACAGCATCCGCAGCGCGTCGATGTGCTCGATCGCGTCGACCCCGTGACCGGGGCCGATGGTCGTCGAACCGGGCATGTCGTGCCTCCTCGCCGAGCCCCCTCCCAGCAGCGTAAGCCCACCGCATGAGAACCGCCCCCGTCCTCGGTTGGGGGACCGGGGAGGGGGGCGGTGATCAGAGGCCTCGACGAGGCGGGAGGCGTCAGCCCATGTGCGGGTAGCCGTACTCGGTCGGCGGGACCAGCGTCTCCTTGATGGCGCGGGTCAGCGTCCAGCGCATCAGGTTCTGCGGGGCACCGGCCTTGTCGTTGGTGCCGGAGGCGCGGCCGCCGCCGAAGGGCTGCTGGCCGACGACGGCGCCGGTCGACTTGTCGTTGATGTAGAAGTTGCCCGCGGCGAAGCGGAGCTTCTCCATCGTGTACGCGGCGGCGGCGCGGTCACCGGAGATGACCGAGCCGGTGAGGGCGTAGTCCGAGACCGACTCCATCTGGGTCAGCATCTCGTCGTACTTGTCGTCCTCGTAGACGTGGATCGCGAGGATCGGGCCGAAGTACTCGGCCTTGAAGACCTCGTTCTCCGGGTCGTCGCAGACGATGACGGTCGGGCGGACGAAGTAGCCCACCGAGTCGTCGTAGGTGCCACCGGCGATGATCGTGCAGCTCGGGTCGGCCGCGGCACGGTCGATCGCCGCCTTGTTCTTGGCGAACGAGCGCTCGTCGATGACGGCGCCGATGAAGTTCGACAGGTCGGTGACGTCACCCATGGTGATGCCGTCGACCTCGGCCGCGAACTCCTCCTTGAAGCCGTCGTTCCAGATCGACGCCGGGATGTAGGCGCGGGAGGACGCGGAGCACTTCTGGCCCTGGAACTCGAAGGAGCCACGGGTCAGCGCGGTCTTCAGGACCGCGCGGTCGGCGCTGGGGTGGGCGACGACGAAGTCCTTGCCGCCGGTCTCGCCGACGATCCGCGGGTACGAGCGGTACTTCTCGATGTTGTTGCCGACCGTCTTCCACAGGTGCTGGAAGGTCTTGGTCGAGCCGGTGAAGTGGATGCCGGCCAGGTCGCGGTGGTTCAGGGCCACCTCGGAGACGGCGATGCCGTCGCCGGTCACCAGGTTGATGACGCCCTTCGGCAGGCCGGCCTCCTCCAGGAGCTCCATGAGGAGCACGGCGGAGTGGGTCTGCGTCGGGGACGGCTTCCAGACCACCACGTTGCCCATGAGGGCGGGGGCGGTGGGCAGGTTGCCCGCGATGGCGGTGAAGTTGAAGGGGGTGATCGCGTAGACGAAGCCCTCCAGCGGGCGGTGGTCCAGACGGTTCCACACACCCGGGGAGTTCGCCGGCGGCTGCTCGGCGAGGATCTGGCGGGCGTACGCCACGTTGAAGCGCCAGAAGTCGACGAGCTCGCACGGGGTGTCGATCTCGGCCTGCTGGGCGGTCTTGGACTGGCCGAGCATGGTGGACGCGGCCAGCGTCTCGCGCCACGGGCCGGCGAGCAGCTCGGCGGCGCGCAGGATGATCGCGGCGCGGTCGTCGAAGGACATCGCGCGCCAGGCCGGGGCGGCGGCCAGGGCGGCGTCGATGGCGTCCTGGGCGTCCTGCTCGGTGGCGCCGCGGAAGGTGCCGATGACGGCCTTGTGGTTGTGCGGCTGGACGACCTTGAACTCCTCGCCGCCACCGAGGCGCTTCACGCCGCCGATGGTCATCGGCAGCTCGCGCGGGTTCTCGGCCAGCTCCTTGAGCTTGGTCTCCAGGCGGAGGCGCTCGGGGGAACCGGGGGCGTAGCTGTGCACCGGCTCGTTGACCGGAGCGGGGACCTGGGTGACAGCGTCCATGAGTCTCGATACTCCTTGTGAGAGGTGGGCTCAGCCCTTGGTGAGGATGGAGCGGACGAAGAAGAGGAGGTTGGCCGGCTTCTCCGCGAGGCGGCGCATGAAGTAGCCGTACCAGTCGGTGCCGTACGCCGTGTAGACGCGCATGCGGTGGCCCTCGGCGGCGAGCCGGTTCTGCTCCTCGCTGCGGATGCCGTACAGCATCTGGAACTCGTACTCGTCCAGCTTGCGCCCGGCGCGGCGGGCCAGCTCCTGGCCGATGGAGATCAGGCGCGGGTCGTGCGAGCCGATCATCGGGTAGCCCTCGCCGTCCATCAGGATCTTCATGATCCGGACGTACGCCTTGTCGATCTCGGGCTTGTCCTGGATGGCGACGGAGGCGGGCTCCTTGTAGGCGCCCTTCACGATCCGGACGCGGGAGCCGTTCGCGGCGAGGCGACGGGCGTCGTCCTCGGTGCGGAAGAGGTAGGCCTGGATGACGCAGCCGGTCTGCGGGAAGTCCTTCCGCAGCTCCTCGTGGATGGCGAACATCGAGTCGAGGGTGGTGTGGTCCTCGGCGTCCAGGGTGACGGTGGTGCCGATCTCGGCGGCGGCCTCGACGACCGGGCGGACGTTCGCGAGGGCCAGCTCGTGGCCGTTCTCCAGGGACTGGCCGAACATCGACAGCTTCACGGACATCTCGGCGCGGGCGCCGAGGCCCAGCTCCTTGAGGCGGCCGATGAGCTCCAGGTAGGCGTCCCGGGCGGCGTACGACTGCTCGACGGTGGTGATGTCCTCGCCGACGACGTCGAGGGTGACCTCCAGGCCGCGGCCGCTCAGCTCGGAGACGATCGGGACGACGTCGTCGACCGTCTCGCCGGCGATGAAGCGGGCGACGACCTGCTTGGTCCCGGGGGCGGCCGAAACGAGACGGCGCATCTTGTCGCTGCGCGACGCGGCGAGGATCACGGGACCCAGCACGGGGCACCTCCAAAGGGCAAAGGTAGGACGGGGCCATAACCGGATCAAGGGAACGAACCGGGAACAGCACGGAGAACCACCGTGAAACCTATGGATCGCTCCGATCGTCCGCCATCTACAGCTGTCACGCATCCGTGGCCCGCCTCTCATACATATGTCTGACAGGCCGGGGAGTGGGTGCGAGAATGTGGCCGTGAAGGGCGATTACCAGGAGCTGGTGGACGAGATCTCGGCGCTGCTCGGCGAACCGGCGACACTGGAGAACCGCGACTTCGGCCTGATCGCCTTCGGGGCCCACGACAGCGACGACGACAGCGCCATGGACCCGGTCAGGACCCGCTCGATCCTGACCCGGAAGTCCTCGCCGGCGGTCCGCGCCTGGTTCGAGGGCTTCGGCATCACCCGGGCGACCGGCCCGGTCCGCATCCCGGCCGCCCCGGACGCCGGCGTCTTCCGGGACCGCATCTGTCTCCCCGTACGCCACCGGGGGGTCGTCCTCGGGTACGTGTGGCTGCTCGACGCCGAGCCGGGGCCCTCGCACGCGCAGCTCACCGCCGCGATGGAGGTCGCCGCCCGCATCGGCGAACTCCTCGCCGACGAGGAGCGGGCGGGCGCGGACCTCTCGCGGGAGCTGCGGGCCGCCCTGACGGCGGAGCGCGGCTGGCAGTACGACATGGCCCTCACCGCCCTGCGGACCGCCCTCGGCCCGGACGCGGAGGGCCTCCACACGGTGGTGTGCGTGGCGCCCTGGCCGACGGAGGACACCCCGTCGCCGCGCACGGTCCCGGGCGCGGCGGCCCTGTGCACCCTGCCGTGGCGCCCGGCGGCGGGCCCGGTCGCGGGCACCCCCTTCGGCCCCGCTCCGGCGACGGGCCCGGCGCCCCGGACCGGCACGGGCGCGCACCCCGCCCCCGGCCGCCAGTCCTCGGGCCAGGCCTCCCCCACCGGCTCCGGTTCCGGGCGTCCCGGCACCGCCCCCGGCCCCGACGCCGGGACGGGACCCGGCCCATACGCTCCCGCGGACGGCGGGGCCGCCCGTGCACTCGCCGTTCTCGTGCGTCTGCGGTCCGCCGACAACCTCTCCCCCGCCACCACCGCGTCGACCCGGCTGCGCGGCTCCGCCGACCCCGCCGCCGTCGCGGGCGTGGCCACCCCCCGGCGGGGGCTCGCGGAGCTCGACACGGCGTGGCGGGAGGCGGGCTCCGGGGCGCGGGCCGCGCTCGTGCAGCCCCTGCTCGGCCCGGTCGCCGAGTGGGCGGCCATCGGCCCGTACCGGCTGCTCACCGCCCTGCCCCCGGCCGAGCCCGACCCGGCGGTCCGCGCCCTGCTCACCCCGGCGCACACGGAACTGGCCCGCACGGCCGAGGTGTTCCTCGACCACGCGGGCCAGGCGGGCCGCGCGGCGGCGGCCCTGGGCATCCACCGGCAGACGCTCTACTACCGCCTCTCCCGGGTCGAACAACTCACCGGCCTCGACCTGGACGCCGGCGAGGACCGCCTGCTGCTGCACATGGCGCTCAAGGCCGCCCGGCTCTGAACACCCGCCCCTCCGGGCGGATTTGCAGGATCGCGGGTTTGTAGGATCACCCTATGACCACGGGGAGTTGGGCGCCGCCGACGCGCACCGAGCAACTGCTGTACGAGGCCGGGGCACGCGGGGACCGGGCGGCCGTCCTGGACGCCCTCGGCCGGACGCGCCTCTACGTGCTCCTCGCCCGGCTGCACGCCGACGTGCCCGGTCACACCCCGCCCCTCCCCCGCCACCGCGACAAGGCCGCCCGGCGCACCGTCGTACCGGTCCTGACCGAGGGCATGCTGCCGCCCTGGCACCCGGACTGGGTGTTCGAGCAGACCACCCTGGACCGGCTCGCCGCGGCGTGGCCGCACGACCGATGGTGGCTCGCGGTCAACCCGGACACCCCCTTCGAGGCCGCTCTGCCTGCCAGGCCCGCCGACCGGCGGGCCTGGCAGGAGGCGGGCGCCCGGGGCGGCGGACCCGCGCGGCTGCGGCTGCTCACCCACGCCGGCGCCCATCTGCACGGGCCGGTCGCGCACGCCCTCGCGCTCGGCGCGCACCTCGCCGTGCTCAACGGCCTGGTGTGGAACGGGCTCGGCGCCCAGTACGAGGACTACCCGAGCGACGTCGCGCGGCTGCGGCATCCCTGGGACGTCCACCACCGGGGGGACTTCCGGGAGAAACTGCGGACCCTGATCGCGACCCGGCTCGTCGGCCGGGTCCCCGAGGCCGTCCTGGGGATCCGGCGCCGACTCGCCGCACGCCTCGGCACCGCGCCCTCCGACGAGCGGTGGGCGGCGGAGGTCTCGGACGCGTTCGAGCGGGATAACCCCTACGGCGAGGGCCGGGCCGAGGCCCTGGAGTTCCTGCGCCGGATCGTCCGCTACGAGGAGCGGTTCCGCGCCGACGGGCTGCTCCCGCCGGACGGCCGGGTCGACACCCTCGCCGCCTTCGACCACGGCCGCGCCGTGAACGTCGTACGGCTCGCCCTCGGCGCGCGGTACTGCGACCCGCCGGAGGCGGAGCGGTCCGTGCTGAGGGTCCTCGAAGCCGCCCGGCAGGCGTACGACTCCTGGGAGGCGTTCTCGCTCGGCTATCTGCTCGCCCGCCTGATCCACTTCGACGTGGGGGACGCCGAGCCGGTGTACCAGGAGTCCGCGACCCTCCACCGCATCCTCACCCAGGACCCTTCGAGCCCCTACCGGAACATCCCGTGGTCATGAACCCCCACCACCCCGGACCACCCCACGGCGTCCCGTGGGTCCCGCCGTCCGAGACCGAGCAGCGGCTGTACGAGGCGGTGCTGCGCGGCGACTTCACGGAGCAGATCCGCGTCCTCGCCGGAGCCGAGCTCTTCGTCCTCGCCCCCAGGGCCGAGGTGGACGCCGAACCCGACTCGATCTACTGGAGGCACCAGCAGACGCCGAGGGGACTCCTCGTCCGGCCGGTCCTCACCCGCGGGATGCTGCCGCCCTGGCACCCGGACTGGGTGTTCCACCGGATCACGCTCCGCTGGGCCGCCGAGGCGACCTGGCGCGACCCCCGGGCTCTGCTCGCCGTCAACGGCGGCACCCCCGGGGAGCTGCTGCTGCCCACGACGCCCGAGCACCGCGCGGGGTGGCTGCGCGCCTACGGCGAGCGCGAGCACGGCTGGGACGACCGCTTCGTCGCCCTGCGGCACGGGCCCCTGCACGGTCCGCTCGCCTTCGGCCTGGCCTGCGGCGCCCATCTGGCCTTCGTCAACGGCGTCCCGTGGAACGACGTCGGCTCCGCCTACCGGAGCTACACCGAGGACCTCGAAGCGCTCCGCGACGCCTGGGGCGTCACGGACCCGGCGGGCTGGCGCAAGGAACTGGACGCGCTCCTCGACGGGCGCAACAGCCCGCCGGAGCCGGACTTCGCCCTCCGGGTCCGCGAGGAGCTGCGAGCCGGGCGGGGCGCGGTGCCCTCGGCCGACGAGTGGCGCGAGACGGCGGCCGGGCACGCCCAGGACCTGGGCGCGAGCCCGGCGTCGGTGCGGCACGTCGAGGAGCTGGTGCGCCGCATCGTGCGCTACGAGGCCCGGTTCCGGGCCGACGGGCTGCTGCCGCCGGAGGGGCGGGTGCGCAGGACGGTCGCGTACGACTACGGCCGTGCGGTGAACCTGGCCCGCTGGGGCCTGTCGGCCCGCTTCTGCACGCCGCCCGAGGCCGAACAGGCGATCGTCCACGCGGGGGCGCTCGCCCGGTCGGCCTACGGGTCCTGGCAGGAGTACTCGGCGGGGTACGCGCTCGGGCGGGTGCTGCGTTTCGACGGGGAGGAGTACGGCCGGTTCCACGAGGGGAACGTGGCCGCGCACCGCGGACTGACGGAGTACGAGGGAAGCCCCTGGCGGAACATCCCGTGGCGCTGAGCCGGGCCCGGACCCGTCTTCCGGATCGGACCGGGCTCCGCTCCTACCGTTCCCCCATCAGCACCCTGAGCCCCTCGGTGAGGTCGTCGGCGCTGGGGGCCGTCTCCGGGTCGACCATCCACTGGATCATGACGCCGGTCGCCAGGGCCTGGAGCAGCAGGCCGGCCACCCGGGCCTTCTCCGGGTCCGCCTCCGGGTCGATGCCGAGCATGCCCTCGGCGATGCCGAGGCGCCCCTCCCGCTGCGGCTCCTTGATCGCCTCGCGGAGCTTCTCGTCGTCGTCGAGGCGGGTGACGACCTCGGTCTGGAGCTTCCAGACCGGGCGGCTGACCTCCGCCGCGGCGATGAGCCGGGCCCAGACGGCGTGGAAGCGCGCGTACGGATCGGCCGGCAGCTCCGGGGCCTCGCCCTCGCCCCCGTCCTCCGGGGGGCTGACCCGCTCCCCCCACTCCTCGGTGACGGCCAGGAAGGCCTGCTGGAGCAGGGCGTCCTTGGAGCCGTAGTGGTAACCGATGGAGGCGAGGTTGGTGCCCGAGGCGGCGACGATGTCGCGCGCGGTGGTGCGCCCGTACCCCTTCTCCAGGAGGCAGCGCTTGGCGCCTTCGAGCAGGTCTTCCTTGTGTCCCATGACAGCACTGTACCCGGTCGATAGACGCTTGTGTAAGACGAGCGTCTATCGACCGGGTACGGGAGCCCCGGGGGGCGTGCGTCAGATCAGGTTGACCGAGCGGGCCGAGGCCGCGCCGATCTCCTCCGCGATCTCCGCGATCACGGCCGCCGGGACGGTGTCGTCCACGGTGAGCACGACGAGCGCCTCGCCGCCCTCCTCCGCGCGGGAGACCTGCATGCCGGCGATGTTCAGACCGGCCTCGCCGAGGATCCGGCCGACCGTGCCGACGATGCCCGGGCGGTCCTCGTAGCGCAGCACGACCATGTGGTCCGCGAGCGCGAGGTCCACGTCGTACTCGCCGACCGCGACGATCTTCTGCAGGTGCTTCGGACCCGCGAGCGTGCCGGAGACCGAGACCTCCTGACCGTCCGACAGGGTGCCGCGCACGGTGACCATGTTGCGGTGGTCGGGCGACTCGGAGCTGGTGGTCAGACGGACCTCGACACCGCGCTCCTGCGCGAACAGCGGGGCGTTGACGTACGACACGGTCTCGTCGACCACGTCCTCGAACACGCCCTTGAGCGCGGAGAGTTCGAGCACCTTCACGTCGTGCTGGGTGATCTCGCCGTAGACCTCGACGTCGAGGCGGGCCGCGACCTCGCCCGCGAGGGCGGTGAAGATCCGGCCGAGCTTCTCGGCGAGCGGCAGACCCGGCTTCACGTCCTCGGCGATGACGCCGCCCTGGACGTTGACCGCGTCCGGGACCAGCTCGCCCGCGAGCGCCAGGCGCACCGACTTGGCGACGGCGATGCCGGCCTTCTCCTGGGCCTCGTCCGTGGAGGCGCCGAGGTGCGGGGTGCAGACGACCTGGTCGAGCTCGAAGAGCGGGGAGTCCGTGCAGGGCTCCTTCGCGTACACGTCGAGGCCCGCGCCGGCGACCCGGCCCTCCTTGATCGCCGAGTACAGCGCGGCCTCGTCCACGATCCCGCCGCGCGCGGCGTTGACGATGCGGACGGAGGGCTTGACCTTGTGCAGCGCCTCGTCGCCGATGAGACCGATGGTCTCCGGGGTCTTCGGCAGGTGGACGGTGATGAAGTCGGCGACCTCCAGGAGCTCGTCCAGGGCCAGCAGCTTCACCCCCATCTGGGCGGCGCGGGCCGGCTGCACGTAGGGGTCGTACGCGACGATCTTCATGCCGAAGGCGGACATGCGCTGGGCGACCAGGACGCCGATGCGGCCGAGGCCGACGACGCCGAGGGTCTTCTCGCTGAGCTCGACGCCCGTGTACTTCGAGCGCTTCCACTCGCCGTTCTTGAGCGCGGTGTTGGCCTGCGGGATGTTGCGCGCGGTGGCGACGAGGAGGCCGCAGGCGAGCTCGGCCGCGGTCACGATGTTCGACGTGGGGGCGTTCACGACCATCACGCCGGCCTTGGTGGCGGCGGAGACGTCGACGTTGTCCAGACCGACGCCGGCGCGGGCGACGACCCGCAGCTTCTCGGCGGCGGCGATGGCCTCGGCGTCGACCTTGGTCGCGGAGCGGACCAGGATGGCGTCCACATCGGCGATGGCGGGGATCAGCTCGGCCCGGTCGGCGCCGTTGCAGTGCCGGATCTCGAAGTCCGGGCCCAGGGCGTCGACGGTGGCGGGCGACAGCTCTTCAGCGATGAGTACGACAGGTTTCGAGCTCACGTGAGTCCTCACAGAGGCAGTGCGGACGGCCGTCCCGACGGCCGCAGGCGGTGGAGGGGGCTTGCCGCGTGAAAGCGCACGACGCTGTGGGCCAGACGCGATGTTGTTGAGAAGTGTAGTGGTGCGCGGGCGCCGTTCATGCGCCTCGTTGGAAGGATCACCCGTCCGTGGTTGGACGGGGTGTCCAACGATGCGGCAAGGGGCCGGACACGGTGTCCGGCCCCCGCCGTGAAGGCTTACGCCTCCTCGTCGTTCACCCAGCTCATGAGCTTGCGCAGCTCCTTGCCGGTGGTCTCCAGGAGGTGGTTGGCGTCCTGGGTCTTGTACTCGTTGTACTTCTTCAGACCGCCGTGGTACTCGGCCATCCACTCCTTGGCGAAGGTGCCGTCCTGGATCTCCGCGAGGACCTTCTTCATCTCGGCCTTGGTGGCGTCGGTGATGATCCGCGGGCCGGTGACGTAGTCGCCCCACTCGGCGGTCTCGGAGACCGACCAGCGCATCTTCTCCAGGCCGCCCTCGTACATGAGGTCGACGATGAGCTTCAGCTCGTGCAGGCACTCGAAGTAGGCGATCTCCGGCTGGTAGCCGGCCTCGGTCAGGGTCTCGAAGCCCGCCTTGACCAGGGCCGCGGTGCCACCGCAGAGGACGGCCTGCTCACCGAACAGGTCGGTCTCGGTCTCCTCGGTGAAGGTCGTCTTGATGACGCCGGCGCGGGTGCCGCCGATGCCCTTGGCGTACGAGAGCGCCAGCGCGAAGGCGTTGCCCGTCGCGTCCTGCTCGACGGCCGCGATGCACGGGACGCCGCGGCCCTCCTCGTACTGACGGCGGACCAGGTGACCCGGGCCCTTCGGGGCGACCAGGGCGACGTCGATGCCCTCGGGCACCTTGATGAAGCCGTAGCGGACGTTCAGGCCGTGGCCGAAGAAGAGCGCGTCGCCCTCCTTCAGGTGGTCCTTGATGGACTCCTCGTAGACCTGGGCCTGGATCGGGTCCGGCGTCAGGATCATGATGAGGTCGGCCTCTTCGGCCGCCTGGGCGACGGAGACGACCCGCAGGCCCTGCTCCTCGGCCTTGGCCTTAGACTTCGAGCCCTCCTGCAGACCGACGCGGACGTCGACACCGGAGTCACGGAGCGACAGCGCGTGGGCGTGGCCCTGGCTGCCGTAACCGATCACCGCGACCTTGCGGCCCTGGATGATGGACAGGTCGGCGTCGTCGTCGTAGAACAGCTCGGCCACTGGATTCTCCTTGATGTGCTGGTGTTGCGTCCCACCGTACGGCGGGGAGCGGGAGGAAGGTTTTCGGGTCTCGTCAGTCGGACCGCCGGACGGACCGGCGGTCCCGCGCGGTCGACGTCAGGCGCTGCGGTCGAGGGCCCGCAGGGACCGGTCGGTGATGGACCGGGCGCCACGCCCTATGGCGATCGTGCCGGACTGCACGAGCTCCTTGACGCCGAACTGCTCCAGCATCTTGAGCATGGCGTCGAGCTTGTCACTCGAACCGGTGGCCTCGATGGTGACCGCCTCGGGCGAGACGTCCACGGTCTTGGCGCGGAACAGCTGCACGATCTCGACGATCTGGGAGCGGGTCTCGTTGTCGGCGCGGACCTTCACCAGGACGAGCTCGCGCTGGATCGCGGCGCTGGGCTCGAGTTCGACGATCTTCAGGACGTTGACCAGCTTGTTGAGCTGCTTGGTCACCTGCTCCAGGGGCAGGTCCTCGACATTGACCACGATGGTGATGCGGGAGATGTCGGGGTGCTCGGTGACGCCCACGGCGAGCGAGTCGATGTTGAAGCCGCGGCGGGAGAACAGGGCGGCGATCCGGGCGAGGATGCCGGGCGTGTTCTCGACGAGAACGGAGAGCGTGTGCTTGGTGGACATGTCTGGGTCTCTTCCTTTTCGCTCTGCGCGCTCAGTCGTCTTCGCCGTCGCCGAAGTCGGGGCGGACGCCCCGCGCGGCCATGACCTCGTCGTTGGAGGTGCCGGCGGCGACCATCGGCCAGACCTGGGCGTCCTCGTGGACGATGAAGTCGATCACGACCGGGCGGTCGTTGATCGCGTTGGCCTCGGCGATGACCTTGTCCAGGTCGGCCGGGTCCTCACAGCGCAGGGCGACACAGCCCATAGCCTCGGACAGCTTGACGAAGTCGGGGACGCGGGTGCCCTTGTTCGCCTGGATGTCGTCCGGGCCGGAGTGCAGGACCGTGTTGGAGTAGCGCTGGTTGTAGAAGAGCGTCTGCCACTGCCGGACCATGCCCAGGGCGCCGTTGTTGATGATGGCGACCTTGATCGGGATGTTGTTCAGGGCGCAGGTGGTGAGCTCCTGGTTGGTCATCTGGAAGCAGCCGTCGCCGTCGATCGCCCACACCGTCGTGTCGGGCTTGCCGGCCTTGGCGCCCATCGCGGCCGGGACCGCGTAGCCCATCGTGCCGGCGCCGCCGGAGTTCAGCCAGGTGGCCGGCTGCTCGTAGTCGATGAAGTGGGCGGCCCACATCTGGTGCTGGCCGACGCCCGCGGCGAAGATCGTGCCCTCGGGGGCGAGCTGACCGATCCGCTGGATGACCTGCTGCGGCGAGAGGCTGCCGTCCTCCGGCAGGTCGTAGCCGAGCGGGTAGGTCTCGCGCCAGCGGCTCAGGTCCGACCACCAGGCGCTGTAGTCGCCCTTGTTGCCCTCGCTGTGCTCGGCCTGGACGGCCTGGACCAGGTCGGCGATGACCTCGCGGGCGTCACCGACGATCGGGACGTCGGCGGCGCGGTTCTTGCCGATCTCGGCCGGGTCGATGTCCGCGTGGACGATCTTGGCGTACGGGGCGAAGCTGTCGAGCTTGCCGGTGACGCGGTCGTCGAAGCGGGCGCCGAGGGCGACGATCAGGTCGGCCTTCTGCAGCGCGGTGACGGCGGTGACCGCGCCGTGCATGCCCGGCATGCCGACGTGCAGCGGGTGGCTGTCCGGGAAGGCGCCGAGGGCCATCAGGGTGGTGGTGACCGGGGCGCCGGTCAGCTCGGCGAGGATCTTCAGCTCGGCGGTGGCGCCGGACTTGATCACGCCGCCGCCGACGTACAGGACCGGCCGCTTGGCGGCGGTGATCAGCTTCGCGGCCTCGCGGATCTGCTTGGCGTGCGGCTTGGTGACCGGGCGGTAGCCGGGCAGGTCCGTGGTGGGTGGCCAGCTGAAGGTGGTCTTCGCCTGCAGCGCGTCCTTGGCGATGTCGACCAGGACCGGGCCCGGGCGGCCGGTGGAGGCGATGTGGAAGGCCTCCGCGATCGTCCGCGGGATGTCCTCGGCCTTGGTGACGAGGAAGTTGTGCTTGGTGATCGGCATCGTGATGCCGCAGATGTCCGCCTCCTGGAAGGCGTCCGTGCCGATCGCCTTGGAGGCGACCTGGCCGGTGATCGCGACGAGCGGGACCGAGTCCATGTGCGCGTCGGCGATCGGGGTGACCAGGTTGGTCGCGCCGGGGCCGGAGGTCGCCATGCAGACGCCGACCTTGCCGGTGGCCTGGGCGTAACCGGTGGCGGCGTGGCCCGCCCCCTGCTCGTGGCGGACGAGGATGTGACGCACCCGCTGCGAGTCCATCATCGGGTCGTAGGCCGGGAGGATCGCGCCGCCGGGGATGCCGAAGACGGTGTCGGCGCCCACTTCCTCGAGAGAACGAATGAGGGACTGCGCACCCGTGACGTGCTCGACGGTGGTGGCGGGCGTCGCGCCGTTGCGGGGTCGCGGCTGCGGATGGTGCCCGGTGGCCTGCTCGGTCATCAGCATCTCTTCTCGAGGCAGAGGGTTTTTGCGAGGTGTTTTGCGGGGTTTTGCTGCGTTTTTGGGGGGAGCCGGTGCAACAAAAAACCCCTCGTGCCGTGAGGCAAGCGAGGGGAGCGCGTCGGGTGCGTTCTCAGCGGGACCTGCGGGGGTCCTGCCTCAGCCGACGCGCTTTCCAAGTACGAGAATTCGGGTGCGCATGGCACTGACCCTCCCTCTCCGCCCTCGCCACTGTCAAGTGGGTGGGACAGGCGTCTCAGTATTTGGGCGAATCGGGGGACGGTTTCCGACACGGACGGGGACCGCTCCGGGCAGCGGGTACTCGTCCCGTACGAGGGCCCTGCGCAGGCGGTACTCGTCGAGCGGGCCCGAGAAGGCCATGCCCTGGGCGTGGCCGCAGCCCATCGCGCGCAGGGCGACGACCTGCTCCGGGACGTCGACGCCCTCGGCGACGGTCCGCAGGCCGAGCTCGTCGGCGATGCGCAGCACCCCGCGCGTGATCTTGCGGAGCCGGGCCGACTCGACCACGCCTTCGACGAGGTCCCGGTCCAGCTTCAGTATGTCCACGGGGAGTCTCCGCAGGGCGTTGATCGCCATGTGTCCGCTGCCGAACCCGTCGAGTGCGATCCGCACCCCGAGCCGGCGCAGCGTGATCAGGCGCTGCTCCAGCTCGTCGAGCGAGGTCCGGGGATCGCTGTCGGCGAGCTCGACGATCAGCGAGCCGGACGGCAGCCCGTGCCGGGTGAGCAGCGCCTCGATCGAGCCGAGCGGCAGCGAGCGGTCCAGGAGGCGCCGGGCGGAGATCCGGACGGAGACGGGCGTACGGTGGCCGATTCCCGCCCGCTCGGCGGCCTGCTCCACGGCCTCCTCCAGGAGCCAGCGGCCGAGCTCGGCGGTGCGCTCGCCGTCGTCGGTGACGCGGAGGTACTCGGCCGGGGTGAAGAGGATGCCCTGGCTGGAGCGCCAGCGCGCCTGGGCGCTGACGGCGGAGATCCGGCCGGTGGCGAGGTCGACGACCGGCTGGTGGAGCAGGGCGAACTCGCCGTCGTGGAGGGCGGTGCGCAGCCGGGCGGCCAGCTCGGTCCGCCGGACCACCTCGGCCTGCATCTGCGGGGCGTAGAGCTCGACGCGGTCCTTGCCGGCGGCCTTGGCCCGGTACATGGCCAGGTCGGCGTTGCGCAGCAGGTCGCCGGCCTCGATGCCGGGTTCGGCGAAGGCGACGCCGATGGAGGCGGCGACCCGCACCTCGTTGCCCCCGTCGACGCGGTAGGGCTGGGAGAGGGTGAGCCGGAGCCGGTCGGCGATCTCCTGGACCTGGCCCCGGCGGGCCGCCCGGTCGCGGCCGCCGTCGCCGAGGATGAGGGCGGCGAACTCGTCGCCGCCGAGCCGGGCCGCGGTGTCCCCGGCCCGTACGGAGTCGTGGAGGCGGCGGGCGGCCTGGACGAGGAGGTCGTCCCCGGCCTGGTGGCCGAGGCGGTCGTTGACCGCCTTGAAGCCGTCGAGGTCGATGAAGAGCACGGCGGTGCCGGGGTCGGAGGAGCGGCGGCCGCTGAGCGCCTGGCGGACCCGGCGGGTGAACAGGGCCCGGTTGGGCAGGTCGGTGAGCGGGTCGTGCTCGGCGTTGTGCTGCAACTGGGCCTGGAGGCGGACGCGTTCGGTGACGTCCCGGCTGTTGAAGATCAGGCCGCCCTGGTGCCGGTTGACGGTCGACTCGACGTTGAGCCAGTCGCCGCGGCCCGAGCGGAAGCGGCACTCGATCCGGGTGGTGGGCTCCTCGGCCGGCGAGGCGGCCAGGAAGCGCCGCACCTCGTGGACGACGGCGCCGAGGTCCTCGGGGTGGATGAGGGAGGCGAGCTCGGAACCGATGAGCTCGTCGGCGTCGCGTCCGTACACGCCGGAGGCGGCCGGGCTGACGTAGCGGAGCACCCCGGTGGGCGCGGCGATCATGATGACGTCGCTGGAGCCCTGCACGAGCGACCTGAAGTGGTTCTCCTTCTGGGCCAGCTCGTGGGTGAGGGCGATGTTGTCGAGGAGCATGATGCCCTGCCGTACGACGAGGGCGAGGACGACCGTGCAGCCGGTGAGGACGACGACGCGGTCGACCCGGCGTCCCTCGACGACGTTGTAGAGGATGCCGAGGGTGCAGACCGCCGCGGCGAGGTACGGGGTGAGGGCGGCGAGCGAGCCGGCGACGGGGCGGCTGTGGAGCCACGGGCCGCGCGCGGCGGCCGCGGCGTCCGGCGGGCGGCGCACGCCCCAGGGCGCGTAGGCGAGCAGCAGCGAGCCGGCGAACCAGCCGGCGTCGAGGAGCTGGCCCGAGGTGTAGCTCTCGCGGAGCAGCGGCGAGGTGAACAGGGCGTCGCACAGCACGGTCAGGGCGAGCGCGGCGATCGCGGTGTTCGTCGCGGAGCGGTTCGCCTGCGAGCGCCGGAAGTGCAGGACGAGGACCATGCTGACGAGCACGATGTCGAGCAGCGGGTACGCGAGCGACAGCGCGGCCTGGGCGACGGACTCGCCCTCGAAGTGCGCGGTGCGGGCGAGGGCGAGGCTCCAGGAGAGCGTGAGCAGGGAGCCGCCGATGAGCCAGGCGTCGAGCCCCAGGCACACCCAGCCGGCCCGGGTGACGGGCTTCTTGGCGAGGACGAGGAGGCCCACGATGGCGGGCGGCGCGAAGAGCAGGAAGCAGAGGTCGGCGACGGAGGAGTCCGGCACGTCGGTGCGGAGCACGACCTCGTACCAGCCCCACACGGCGTTTCCCGCGGCCGCCATGAAGGAGGAGAACGCGAAGAGCAGCCAGGCCGGGCGGGCGCCGTCGTGGCGCGCGCGTCCGTAGAGGAAGCAGGAGACGGCGGCGGCGAAGGCGGCGGCGCTGAGCCCGAAGTCGCCCATGAAGAGCGCCAGTCGGGGGGAGCCCCAGCCGAGGGACGCGCCGGTGGTGTAGCCCGCGCAGACGAGTCCGAGGGTGATCTGGGCGACGGCTCCGCCGAGGCGGGGGCGCTCGGGGTCCGGGTGGCCGGGGCCGCCGCCGACGGAGTGGCGCGTGATGACCGCCCCGGGCGCGCTCACGGGATCCTCCGCTGCCACGCCGCCGCACCCGGCCGCGTCGTGCGCCCGCGCGACCGGCTCGCCGCCCCGCCCGGGGGCGTGTCCGTCGCAGTCGTGCGGTCGACCGGAGTCCCGTACGGCGCGGGGGCGCCCGCTCGCGCGGGGCTCGCGGTCCGGCAGGTCCGGGTGGGCGACGGCGACGGCGTGAGCGCCGGGCGGGTCCGGAAGGGCGTCGGCGGCGCGGGCGTCGGGCAGGTCCCGGCGGACGTCGGCAGCGGCGCGGGCGTCGGGCAGGCCCGGGTGGGCGTCGGCAGCGGCGTGAGCGCCGGGCAGGCCCGCGCGGGCGTCGACCGGGTCCGCGTCGGCGGCAGCGGCGGTGGCGCCGTCCGCTCCGGGCGCGGCGTCCCGCCCGGGGCCCCGCGGCGCGGGGGCGCAGGGTGGTCGGTGCGGTGTCGCCTGGTCCGGCACCGAGGGCGCGAGGCCTCCGGTGAGGCGCGGCGGGGTCGCCGCGTCGGATCGTCGGTCCTCCGGCCGTGCTTCACCCGTCGCCCCCCTCGGAATCTGATGACCCGTCACTTCGCTCCCCAGCGTCAGCCCGTTCTCGACGCAGTCCCCCGCCACGGGACGATACACCAGGACCGTCACTCAGGGACAGGGCCGCAGTACTCTCCGTGACGATCACCGGGCTCGTACGCGGTGCGTGTCGGGGGCGCACGCCACCCAGTCGGCCGAACGCGATCCTCCGGTCAGCCGGTGGTGAGGAGGACGTTGGCCAGTTCCTCGCCCGCCGCGAACCGCCGCAGCTGTCCCGCGACCAGCCGCTTCGCCCTCGGCATGAAGGCCGAAGTGGAACCTCCCACATGGGGACTGATCAGGACACCGGGAGCGTGCCACAGAGGGTGCCCGGCCGGCAGCGGTTCGGGGTCGGTGACGTCGAGCGCCGCCGTGATCCTGCCGCTCTCGACCTCCTTGAGCAGCGCGTTCGTGTCGACGACCGGGCCCCGGGCGACGTTCACCAGGAGTGCGCCGTCCTTCATCCGCCCCAGGAACCCGGCGTCGGCGAGGTGCGTGGTCGCGGGCGTGAGCGGAGTGGAGAGCACGACCACGTCCGCCTCCGGCAGCAGCGCCGGCAGGTCCGTCAGGGCGTGCACCGGCCCGCGCTCTGTGGCGCGCGCGGAGCGTGCGACGCGCGCCACCCGCGCGCACTCGAAGGGCGCGAGCCGGTCCTCGATGGCGGCGCCGATCGAGCCGTACCCGACGATCAGGACGGACTTGTCGGCGAGCGCCGGGTAGAAGCCGGCGCGCCACTCCTCGGCGTCCTGGCCGCGCACGAATCCCGGGATGCCCCGCAGCGAGGCGAGGATCAGGGCGAGCGTCAGCTCGGCGGTGCTGGCCTCGTGGACGCCCTTCGCGTTGCAGAGGGCGACCCCGGGCCGCAGCGAGCCGATGCCCGGCGTGACGTGGTCGATGCCGGCGGACAGGGTCTGCACGACCCGGAGGGAGGTCATCCCGGCCAGCGGCCGTACGGCGATCTCCGAGCCCTTCATGTACGGGACGACGTAGAAAACGCAGCGGGCCGGGTCGGCGGGGAAGTCGGGACCGCCGTCCCAGAAGCGGTAGTTCAGGCCCGACCCGCCCGGCGCGGGGAGCCCCTCGATCTCGTCCGCCGGAATGGGAAGCCACACGTCAGCGGTCGTGTCTTCGAATCTCATGACCGGGAGGCTATGCGAAGAATCCGGCGCGCCATTGGTTACTTTGGGGGGCGGCACAGGGAGGGGTACCGGCAGGTGGAGCGCAGGACTATCGGGGCGACGGCGCTCGACGTGGGTGCGATCGGCCTGGGGTGCATGCCGATGAGCTGGGCGTACAGCCGTTCGGAACAGCGGGGGGACCGCTCGCTGCGGACCGTGCACGCGGCGCTCGACGCCGGGGTGAGCCTGCTCGACACCGCCGACATGTACGGACCGTTCACCAACGAGCTTTTGGTGGGGCGGGTGTTGAAGGAGCGGCGCTCCGAGGCCTTCGTCTCGACGAAGTGCGGACTGCTCGTCGGCGACCAGCACGTGGTCGCCAACGGCAGGCCGGGGTACGTGCGCCGGGCCTGCGACGCCTCGCTGCGGCGGCTCCAGACCGATGTGATCGACCTCTACCAGCTGCACCGGGCGGATCCCGAGGTGCCGGTCGAGGAGACCTGGGGCGCCATGGCCGAGCTGGTGTCGGCGGGCAAGGTGCGGGCGCTCGGCCTCTGCGCCGTCGGCGCGCGGGCGGTCCGGCGCGGGGCCGATCTGCACGAGGGAACGATCCGTCAACTGGAGCGGATCCAGCAGGTCTTCCCGGTCGCGGCGGTGGAGGCGGAGCTGTCGGTGTGGTCGCAGGAGGCGCTGGCGCGGCTCCTGCCCTGGTGCGCGGCGCGCGGGGTCGGCCTCCTGGCGGCGATGCCGCTGGGGAACGGCTACCTGACCGGGACGCTGACCCCGGGCGGCGGCTTCGAGCGGGACGACCCACGGGCCCGGCACCCCCGGTTCACGGCCGAGATGATGGCGGCCAACCAGCCCATCGTGGCGGGGTTGCGCCGGGTCGCCGCGCGGCACGGCGCGGAGGTCACGCCCGCGCAGGTGGCGCTCGCGTGGGTCCTGGGCCTCGGGCGGCACGTCGTACCGGTGCCGGGGGCGAAGCGGGAGCGGTGGGTCGTGGAGAACGCCCGGGCGGCCGCGCTGCGCCTGACGGCGGAGGACCTGACGGAGATCGCCGCGCTCCCGGCACCGCGCGGGTCCTGGGACTGAGGGCCCCGCGAGGACGGCCCCGGCGGTCGGGAACCGATCGGGGCGAGCGGTGTATCAAGGGGAGAAGGGCACCACTCGACCCGTCGAAGGGGGACCGGCCCATGCGCCGTCCTGTCGTGCAGAAGGCCCTGTGGGGCGCCGCCGTGCTCGTGCTGGTGACCGGCTGTTCCCCGGGGGACACCGGACGGGATCCGCGTACGGCCCCGCCGGCCCCGGTCTCCTCGTCGCCGTCCGCCTCCCCGTCCCCGTCCACCGCGGGCCGGGTGTCCGTGGCGGGCACGCTCGTCGAGGGGCTGAAGTCGCCGTGGGGGCTGGCGCGGCTGCCCGGCGGGGATCTGCTCGTCTCCTCGCGGGACGAGCGGACGATCACCCGGATCGACGGGCGGACCGGCGCGAAGACCTCGCTGGGCGAGGTGCCCGGGGTGGTGCCGGGCGGTGAGGGCGGGCTGCTGGGGCTCGCGGTCCGGGACGGGTGGGTGTACGCGTATCTGACGGCCGCCTCGGACAACCGCATCGTGCGCATGCGGTACGGCGGCGGGGCGGGCGACCGGCTCGGGCCGCCGGAGCCGGTGCTCACCGGCATCCCGAAGGGCTTCGTGCACAACGGCGGACGGATCGCGTTCGGGCCGGACGGGATGCTGTACGCGGGGACGGGCGAGACGGGCCGGACCGGGCTGGCGCAGGACCGGTCGTCGCTGGGCGGGAAGATCCTGCGGATGACGCCGGAGGGCGGGCCGGCGCCGGGCAATCCCTTCCCGGGCTCGGTGGTCTACTCGTACGGCCACCGCAACGTGCAGGGGCTCGCCTGGGATCCGGAGGGCCGGCTGTGGGCGGCCGAGTTCGGGCAGAACACCTGGGACGAGCTGAACCTGGTGGAGCCGGGGCGCGACTACGGCTGGCCGGTGGTCGAGGGCAAGGCCGGGCGGGCCGGGTTCGTGGACCCGGTGGCCCAGTGGCCGACCGCGGAGGCGTCCCCGAGCGGGATCGCGTACGCGAGGGGCGCGATCTGGATGGCCGGGCTCAGGGGCGAGCGGCTGTGGCGGATCCCGGTCTCCGGGGCGGAACGATCCGGGGAGCCCGAGGCGTTCCTGAAGGGTGGGTACGGGCGCCTGCGGACGGTCCTCGCGGCGGGCGGCGACCGGCTCTGGCTGGTGACCAGCGAGACCGACACCCGGGGGACGCCCGGGCCCGGGGACGACCGGATCCTCCGGCTGGAGGTGCGGTGAGGAGGCGGTGGCCGTGTTCGGCGGACCGGACGAGTTCTTCGCGCCCTCACGCGGGCACATCGAGGAGGAGCGACGCGGGGAGGCCCTGACCAGGGAGGACCCGGGAGCCCCCGGGAACATGGATCCCGCGCGCGGCCCGGTGGACCTGGCCTCGGGCCGGGTGACGATACGCCTCCCCCGCCCGCCGGAGGTCTCCGGCGGGCGGGGGGACACGGGGTCAGAGGGGCGTGTCGAGGAGGTGCAGGCGGTGGGCCAGGGCGGCGGCCTCGCCGCGCCCGGCGACGCCGAGCTTGGCGAGGATGTTGGAGACGTGGACGCTGGCCGTCTTCGGTGAGATGAACAGCTCCTCGGCGATCTGGCGGTTGGTGCGGCCGGCCGCGACCAGCCGCAGCACGTCCTGTTCCCGGGGCGTCAGGCCGAAGCCGGCGTCCCCGGGCTCCGCCGGGGCCGGGGCCTGCTTCTCGGGGGCGAGGGAGAGGCGGGCGCGGGCGGCGAGGAGCTCCACGTCCTCGCGGAGCGGCCGGGCACCGAGGCGGACGGCGGTGGCGTGGGCGTCGCGGAGCAGGGCCGCCGCCTCCTCGCGCCGGCCGCCCTCGACGAGCAGGGCGTCCGCGAGGCGCCGGCGGGCGCGGGCCAGCTCGTAGGGACGTCCGAGGGGCTCGTAGGCGGCGACGACCTCGGCCCAGCGGGCGGCGGTCTCGCGGCCCTCGGCGCGGGCGAGCTCCTCGGAGACCTGCCGGGAGTGGGCCTGCCAGACGGGGGCCGGGGCGGCGAGCTCGCGGACGCAGCGGCGGACCAGGTCGAGCGCCTCGGCGCGGCCCTCCTCGGCGGCGGGCAGGCCCCGGTTGTCGGCCTCGGCGGTGACGGCGGTGAGGACGAGCGGCCAGCCGTAGCGGTGGGTGCCGGGCGGGAAGCCGGTCTCCGCGGTGGCGGCGAGCTGCTCCCGTACGTCCGCGAGGCGCCCCTCGGCGGCGGCGACGGCGATCGCGACCTGTGCCATGGGCAGGGTGTACTGCGGGATCGGGTCGCGGGTGCCGTAGCGCGTGCGGGCCTCGGCGAGGTGCTCGGCGGCCCTGGCCGGCTCGCCGCGGAAGACGGCGAGGTGGGCGAGCTGGAGCAGGGCCGTGCCGCCCGGCTTGGTGCCGCTCGCCCCGGAGCGGAGCAGCAGCTCGGCCTCCTCCTTGCTCCGGTCCCATTCGCCGAGCGAGAGGAGCGACTCGGCGAGGTTGGCGCGGATCCAGCCCGCGCTGTCGACGAGCCCGCGGGAGCGGGCCAGTTCGATGCCGGCCACGGCGATCTCCACGGCCTCGGCGGAGCGGCCGAGCGCCTCCATGGAGGAGGAGAGGTTGATGTGGGCGCGGGTGGCCTCGTGGAACTGGCCGAGGGCGATGGTCCGTTCGCGCGCCTCGTGCATCGCGGCGATGCCGCCCTCGGCGTCTCCGGCCGACACGAGGATGGTGCCGAGGGTGATCCGGGCGTTCAGCTCGATCGGCTCGGCCTTGACGAACCGGGCGTACTCGACGGCGCGTTCGGCCGCGGCGAGCGCCTCGGGTCCGGGGTTGCGGAGCATGCCCCAGCCGGCCGCGCCGACCAGGACGGTGGCGTGGACGGCGGACGGCGGGAGGCCCTTGACCAGCTCCTGGGCGCGGGCGATCTCCGGCCAGCCGTCGCCGCGGCCGAGGTTGGACTGGAGGCGGGACATCTCCGTCCAGAACCAGGCGGCGCGCAGGGGGTCGTTCTCGACGTCGTCGAGGATCCGGAGGGCCGTCCGGCAGATCTTCACGGCCCGCTCCCGCTCTCCGCTGAGCCGGGCGGCGACGGCGGCCTCGGCGAGCAGGTCGAGGTAGCGCAGCGAGGTGGTCTCGGGGTCGCAGCCGCAGGCGGGGTAGGCGTCGGCGTAGTCGATGGGTCGCAGGGACTCGCGCGTCTCGGCGGGCACCTTGTCCCACAGCTCCATGGCCCGTTCGAGGAGGCTGAGCTGCTCGGCGTAGGCGTGGCGCTTGCGGGTCTCGACGGAGGCCCGGAGGACGACGGGCAGCGCCTTCTCGGGGGCGTGCGCGTGGTACCAGTACGTGGCGAGCCGGGTGGTCCGCTCGTGGGGGCGGACGAGTCCGGGGTCGGCCTCCAGGGCCTCGGCGTAGCGCCGGTTGAGGCGGGAGCGTTCGCCGGGCAGCAGGTCGTCGCTGACGGCCTCGCGGACGAGGGAGTGGCGGAAGCGGTAGCCGTCGCCGTCGGGGACGGCGAGGAGGATGTTGGCGCCGACGGCGGCCCGCAGGGCCTCGATGAGTTCGTCCTCGGGGAGCCGGGCGACGGCGGCGAGCAGCCCGTACTCGACGGTGGAGCCGCCCTCGGCGACGATCCTGGCGACGCGCTGGGCGGCTTCGGGGAGCGTCTCGACCCGGACGAGCAGGAGGTCGCGCAGGGAGTCGCTGAGCTGGCCGACGGCGCAGCCGGCCTCGTGGGAGACGACGAGCTCCTCGACGAAGAAGGCGTTGCCGTCGGAGCGTTCGAAGACCTCTTCGACGAGTCCGGGGTCGGGTTCGGCGGCGAGGATGCCGGTGAGCTGGCGGTGCACCTCGGTGCGGGTGAAGCGGGAGAGTTCGATGCGGCGGATGGTGCGGAGCCGGTCGAGTTCGGCGAGGAGGGGGCGCAGCGGGTGGCGGCGGTGGATGTCGTCGGCGCGGTAGCTGGCGACGACCACGATCCGGCCGCGGCGCAGGGTGCGCAGGAGGTAGGTGAGCAGGTGCCGGGTGGAGGCGTCGGCCCAGTGCAGGTCCTCCAGGACGAGCACGGTCGTGCGGTCGGCGGCGAGCCGTTCGAGGAGGCGCACGGTCAGTTCGAAGAGCCGGGCGGTGGAGTCCTCGTCGGAGGGCTCGTGGCTGCCGGGGTCGCCCAGTTCGGGCAGCAGGCGGGCGAGTTCGCCCTCGTGGCCGTCGGCGGCGGCGGTGAACTCCTCGGGGAGGCGGCGGTGGAGCGCGCGCAGGGCGGCGGCGAAGGGTGCGAAGGGCAGGCCGTCGGCGCCGAGTTCGACGCAGCCGCCGAGGGCGGTGACGGCGCCCCGGTCGCGGGCCGTGTCGAGGAACTCCTCGATGAGCCGGGTCTTGCCGACGCCCGCCTCGCCGCCGATGAGCAGGGCCTGGGGCTCTCCCGCGCCCGCGCGGGAGAGCGCCTCGGTGAGGGCGGTGAGTTCGCCGGCGCGACCGACGAAGACGGGGCTGACTGACCTGGTCTCCACGGCGCCGAGCATCGCACAGACTTCCTTGCCGTCGCTCATACGGGGGTCACGCGGCCCGGACGAAACGACCGCGGCCGCCGTCGGCCGTCCGCTCCTCCGTGGCGTGGCCCCCGAACCGGTGACCGAAGAGGCGCAGCCCCCTGCGGGTCACCGCGGCCTCGCGGGCGAGCCGGTGGGCGGCGGCCTCGGCGACGAGCTCGGCGTGGTGCATGGTGTGGAGTTCGTACTCGAACATCGTGTGCTCCCTGGGTCTCTCGGTTTCGGTATCGCTCTCTTGCGATGCCTCTACTTTCGTTTCCCAGGGGGTGCCGTCACATCGGGCGGGTGCCGCATGTTCGGGACGCGGGGGTCCTTAGGAGGGTCCCCGGGGGGCCTTAGGCGATGCCCCGGGGGCCTCAGGGAGGGGATCCGCGGACTCGGCGAAGGACCCCGCGGGTCTCGGGAGGGGGTTCAGGACGCCTTCGCCGCGCGCCACTCGGGGGCGAGGACGGCCCAGATCTCCGTGTCCGCGCGGACGCCGCGGTACGGGTAGTTCTCCCGCAGCACGCCCTCCTTCGTCATGCCGAGGCGGCGGGCGACGGCGATGCTCGGGAGGTTCTTCGTGGAGGCGAGCCATTCGACGCGGTGGATGCCGCGCTCCTCGACCGCCCAGTCGATGATGACCCGGCACGCGCGCGTGATCAGGCCCTTGCCGGCGGCGGAGGGCTCCAGCCAGCAGCCCGCCTCGGCGGTGCCGTTCGCGGCGTCGAAGGTCCGGAAGAGGACGCCGCCGACGAGGGTGCCCCCGCTCCAGATGCCGTAGAGGCGGCCGGTGTCGCTCGCGGCCTTCTCGGCGTACGAGGTGAGGTAGGCGCGGGCGGAGTCGAGGTCCGTGACGACGTCGGGGAGGCCGATGTGCTCGCCGATGAAGTCCCGGCCCCGGTCCATGTGGGCGAGGAGTTCCTCGGCCTGCCAGGGCTCCAGGGGCCTGAGCTCGGCGCCGTCGTCACCCAGCGATATCGCGAACATCGTCGTTCCTCTCCTCCGCGGCCGGAGCCGTCACACGCTGTACGGGGATCTTCGCACGCGTGTCGGCGGCCTCTCGGCACTCGGGAGGTTCGATGCTGATCCGGGGCAGCAGGCGGTCGAGCCATTTCGGCAGCCACCAGTTCGCGCTGCCGAGCAGGTGCATGAGCGCGGGGACGAGGAGGGTGCGCAGGACGAAGGCGTCGAGGGCGACGGCCGCCGCGAGCGCGACGCCGAACATCGCGATGACCCGGTCGCCGGAGAGGACGAAGGCCAGGAAGACGGAGATCATGATGACCGCGGCGGAGTTGATCACACGGCTGGTCTCGGCGAGGCCGACCCGGACCGCCCGGCGGTTGTCGCCGGTCTCCAGCCACTCCTCGTACATCCGGCTGACCAGGAAGACCTGGTAGTCCATGGAGAGTCCGAAGAGGACGGAGACCATGATCACGGGGAGGAAGGGTTCGATCGGTCCGGCGCTGCCGAGGCCGAGCAGCTCGCTCCCCCAGCCCCACTGGAAGATCGCGACGACGATGCCGAAGGCGCCGGCGACGGCGGCGACGTTCATGGCGGCGGCCTTGAGCGGGATGCCGATCGACCGGAAGGCGAGCAGGAGCAGCAGGCAGCCGAGCGCGATGACGACGCCGACGAAGAGCGGCAGCTTGCCGACGATGATCCCGGCGAAGTCGTCGTACGAGGCGGTGACGCCGCCCACGTGCACGTCGAGGGAGGTGCCCGCCTCGGCGGTCGGGAGGACGTCGTCGCGGAGCCGGTCGACGAGCTCGCTGGTCGCCTTGGACTGCGGCGAGGAGTCGGGCACGACGGTGAGGACGGCGGTGTCGCCCGTGCTGTTGTACGTGACCGGGGAGACGGACGCGACGCCCTTGGTGGCGGTGAGCGCGGCCGGCAGCCGGTCGAGGGCGACCCGGTCGTCGGCGCCGTCGAGGCCGGCGACGAGGGTGAGGGGCCCGTTGACGCCCGGCCCGAAGCCGTCGGCGAGCAGGTCGTACGCCTTGCGGGTGGTGGCGGTGGCCGGGCCGTTGCCCTGGTCGGAGGTGCCGAGGTGGAGCGAGAGCGTCGGCAGCGCCAGGACGCCCATGACGAGGACGGCGACCGCGCCGAGGAGCTTGGGGTGCCGCTCGACGAAGGCGGACCAGCGGGCGGCGAAGCCGGTGGGCAGCTCGGGCTGCGGGCCGCGCTCGGCGAGCGTCCGGCGCTCGCGCCGGGACAGCGCCCGCGTGCCGATGAACGAGAGCAGCGCGGGCAGCAGGGTGACGGAGGCGGCGACCGTGAGGAGCACGGTGAGCGAGGCGGCGATGGCGACGCCGTTGAGGAAGCCGAGCCGCAGGATGAGCATGCCGAGCAGGGCGATGCAGACGGTGGCGCCGGCGAAGACGACGGCGCGGCCGGTGGTGGCGACGGCTGTCTCGGCGGCCTCGGCGACGGAGAGGCCGCGTTTCAGGCCCCTGCGGTGCCGGGTGACGATGAAGAGGGCGTAGTCGATGCCGACGCCGAGGCCGACGAGCATCCCGAGCATGGGGGCGAAGTCGGCGACGGTCATCAGATGGCCGAGGAGCACGATCCCGGAGTACGCGATGCCGACGCTGACGAGCGCGGTCGCTATCGGGAGCGCGGAGGCGGCGAGCGAGCCGAAGGCGAGGAAGAGGACGACGGCCGCGACGGCGATGCCGACGATCTCGGCGAGGTGTCCGCCGGGGGCCTCGGTGAGGGCGACGGCGCTGCCGCCGAGCTCGACCTGGAGGCCGTCGCCGGCGGCGGCCTCGGCGGTGTCGACGAGGGCCTTGGCCTGGGCCTCGGGGATGTCGTCGGACTGCGCGTGGAAGGTGACGGTGGCGTAGGCGGTGTGCCCGTCCTCGCTGACCTGGCCGGGCGCGGCCCCGGGTCCGTACGGGGAGGTGACGGCGGCGACGCCGGGCAGCTCGGCGACCTTGTCGAGCATGTCGCCGACGCGCTCCTCGACGGCGTCGGCGCGGACGCTGCCCCGGTCGCTGTGCCAGACGATGGTGTCGCTGTCGCCGCCGAGGCCGTGGAAGCCCCGGTCGAGGAGGGCGGTGGCCCGGCCGGACTCGGTGCCGGGGACCTCGTAGTCGTTGGAGTACGCGCTGCCCGCGAGGGTCGCGCCGGCGGCGGTCCCGCCGAGGGCGACGAGCCACAGGAGAACGACGACGAGACGGTGCCGGAGGCACCACCGTGCGATTGCGGCCAAGGGACGTGCTCCTGACTGGATCTGTACGCGCGCCCCCACTGTCGCAGCCAAACGTGATCGTTTGCCCCTTTCGTGGCGATCCTCACAGGGCGCGCCACCAGCGGGTGATCTTGCCGCCCGGTCTCGCGCCGTGGCCCCGGCGCCGGGGCGACGGAGCGGAGCGGAGGCCCTCGCACCGATGCGCCGGCGGTCATCGTGGATTTCCCTTGCTGACCGGCGGGATGCGCGAGCGTCCTGAGCGCGACGCACGGCCACGGCGCACACGAGGGGGAGTCGCATGGCCAGACGCAAGGTCATCCGGGTCGAGGTCAGCAAGCGGGTGCTCTGGATCGGCGCCTCGGCGTATCCCCTGCAGAACATCGCCCGGGCGACGACGGTCAGGATCAAGCCCCCGCGGACCCGCGCCGTGGGGAACTTCGTGAAGGCCGTGCTGGTCACGGGCCTGCTCCTGGTCGCCGCGCTCGCCCTCGCCCAGTCCGGCGAGCTGTCCGGAAGCGACCGGGAGCTCATCACCCAGGGGGCGGGGGTCACCGCGGCCGTCCTCGTGGCGGCCTTCCTCGTCCGGCTGCTCGTCGTCCTGTTCACGAGGACGTACTACGCGCTGGTCGTCGAGACCTCGGGAAACCCGCTCACGCTGCTGGCCAGTCTGGACCGGGACGAGGTGCACCAGCTCGTGCGCGACATCATGCGGGCCATCGAGGACCCCGCCTTCACCGGCTTCACCGGCTTCACCGGCTTCACCAAGCAGATGGTGACCTACAAACATCGCCGGCATGCGTGACTTCTACAACGCCTCCGGCGACGGAGCCGTCGGCCGGATCTAGTACCACCAGCAGGGCGCGGACCCGCAGGCCGTGTACGAGGCCGTGATCCGGGCGATCGAGACGCTCCGGGGCCAGGTGTCCGTCGAGGACCGCGAGGTCCTCGACGCGTCCCTGGAGACCATCCGCCAGGGCGACGGCGCACCGCCGGGCGCCTTCCGCCGGGCCCTCGGCGCCGCCGCCGGGGTCGCCGCGCTCGTCGGAGAGGTCGGCGCCCCGCTGGCGGAGGCGGTCCGCCAGATGCTTGCGCTGCTCGCCGGCTAGGACACCCCCTGGGGCCCGTGACGCCCCGGGCCGACCGGCGGCGCGGTGGGCGCCGGTGCGCTGGACACCTATGCGGTCGGCGCAATCGGCGCCGGTGCGGTCGGCGCCGGTGCGGTCGGCGCCGGTGCGGTCGGCGCCGGTGCGGTCGGCGCCGGTGCGGTCGGCGCCGAGGCTATGGACGCCGGTGCCATGGACGCCGGTGCCGTCGGCGGGACTCCCGTGAAGGCGGCACCGACGAGGGCCCTCACGTAGCCGGTGTACTCCTCGCCCGTCCCCGTCCCGGTGGGGTTGAGGGAGTACACCACACGGCGCTTGAGGTCCGGCGTGGCGAAGAACCCGTTCTCCCACCCGGGGCGGGAGCCCGTCTTGCCCCAGACGGTCACGCCGTCGCCGAGGGTGAGGCGCATCAGACCCACGGGGGCGAAGCAGGCCCTGCCCTCGGTGCCGCAGTGCTTGTTCTGGGGCGCGCCGGGGACCTCGGGGACGGAGAAGGCCAGTCTCTGCACGGCGGGCGGCAGGAGCCGGCCGCCGAGGAGGGCGGTCAGGAAGCGGTCGAGGTCGGCGGCGGTGGAGATCATCCCGCCCTCGGCCCACGGATAGGGGCTCTGCTCGGTGACCTCGTCCGCCCCGACGTACACCCGCGCGTGCGGGCTGGGGACGGTGATGTCGTCGGCGGCCGGGAGGCTGGTGTCCCGCAGCCGGAGGGGGCGCAGGATCCTCCGGTCGAGCTCCTGCCGGAAGGAGTTCCCGGTGACCTTCTCGACCAGCAGTCCGGCGACCAGCGTGTTGAGCCCGTTGTACTGCTGGACGGTGCCCGGAGCGGGCCGGTGCTTCCGCCAGGCCTCGTCGACGGCGGCGAGCGCGAAGGCGTCCCGTATCCCGTCGACCGGTGTGACGCTCGTGAGCCACCAGCCCGGCCCGTTCCTCGGGGAAGGGGTGGGAGCGGGCGCCGGGAACCCGCTGGTGTGATCCAGTATCTGCCGCACCGTCACCCCGCCGTACTCTGCGGGGATCAGCTCCGGCAGGTGGGACCGCACCGGGTCGTCGATCCCCATCCTGTGCTCGGCGACGAGCTGCAGCGCGACCGTGTGGGTGAAGGCCTTGGTCACGCTGCCGATGCGGAAGTGGGCGTCGGTCGGCACCGGCCCGGCGACGCCGGTCCAGAGGGGTCCGCGACCCGGCCCGTCGACCCTGACCAGCGCTCCGGCCTGGTACCCGGGCAGCGGGGTGAGCAGCTTCCGCAACGGCTCGGCGTCGAAGCCGGCGGAGGGGGCGCGGGAGGTCACCACGGCCGCGGAGGGCGCGGTGGCGGTAGAGGGCGCGGCGACGGCGGGCGCGGCGGCGGCGACGGGGACGCCTGCGCCGAGCGCGAGGGCGACCGTGGTCGTGCCGGCCACGACGAGGCGGCGCAGTGCGGTCGTGCGGTGTCGCATGGGAGTGCTCCAGGGGTGGTCGCCGCGAGGCTCGTCATGTGCTCCGAACGACTTCAACTCTGCACTCCCCGAAGGGAGTAGACGATCGGTGATCACCCCGAAATCGTCCCTGACCCGCCCCGGAGACCGACCCCGACTCCTGCCCGACGCCACGGGCCCGGCACGACCGGAAAGCCCCCTAGGACCCGCCCGCCGCCTCGGCGAACTCGCACCAGACGATCTTGCCCGGGTCACGCGCGCCCACGCCCCAGCGGTCGGCGAGGGCGCCGACGAGGAGGAGGCCACGGCCGGACTCGCCGGACGGCTCGCGGACGGCCGGGGTGCCGTCGCCGCTGTCGTGGACCTCGACGCGGAGGGAACCGGGGCGCTCCAGGTAGAGGTGGAGGCGGTAGCCCCGGCCGGGCGGGACGCCATGGAGGAGGGCGTTGGTGGCGAGCTCGCTCACGCACACCAGTACGTCGTCCGCGCGTGCGTCCAACCCCCAGTCGGCCAGCGCCTTGCGGGTGAAGTCGCGGGCGAGGGGCACGGAACGGCGCTCACGACGGTAGAAGGCCTCGCGGAACAAGGGGAGTTGGTCGCTCATGGCGATCACGGTGGCGCCTCGCGCCCCACGCGCCCCAGGACACGGACCCGTACAAATTCTTTGTACGGGTCCGGAACGCGTCGCGTACGTACGGAGCGGGGAAGGCACCGCTCATGCAACGCGGCACGAACACGAAGAAGAAGGTCCCCTCATGGGAAGTGGTCGGCGCCCTGGTGGCGCTCTACCGGAAGCAAGCGGGCCTGACCCAGCCCCAGTTGGCCGCGCAGGCGTGCGTGGCACTGGAGACGCTGGGATCGATCGAGCAAGGGCGCCGGGCACTGCGACTGGGCCTCGCGGGTGAGCTGGACGACATCCTGAACACGGGCGGGGCGCTGGCGGTGGCGGTCGGGAAGGCGCCGAAGAAGGAGCGCTATCCGGCGTTCGCGCAGGAGTTCATCGAGTTGGAGGCGCAGGCGCTCAGTCTGTGCTCGTACCAGAACGGGGTGGTCCCGGGTCTGCTTCAGACCGCGGAATACGCCCGCGCGGTCTTCGACTGCCTGTATCCACCGATCACCCCGCAGGAAGCCGAGGACCGGATGCTCGACCGGCTTGACCGCCAGCGGGTCTTCGAGCAGAAGCCGTGGCCGCCGATGATGTCCTTCCTCCTGAACGAATCCGTCCTGGAGCAGCCGATCGGCGGCCGGGAGGTGCTCCGGGGACAGATCCTCCACCTGCGCGAGATGGCCGAACTCCCCTTTCTCGCCCTGCAGATCATCCCGAAGTCACGGACGAAGCACGCGGGGCTCAATGGGCCCATGGTGCTCGTGGAAACACCCGCCCACGAGCACATCGCCTACATCGAAGGGCAGCGGGTCAGCTTCCTCATCGACGACCCAGACGAGGTCGGCATTCTCCAGGCCAAATATGGAATGCTGCGATCACAGGCCCTGACGCCCGAAGAAACCATGGGCCTGCTGGAGCACCTGGCAGGAGAGACATGAACGCAGCAGCACTTTCATGGTTCAAGTCCAGCTACAGCGGCGACGAGGGCGGCGACTGCCTCGAAGTCGCCTACGACTGGCGCAAGTCCAGCTACAGCGGCAGCGAGAGCGGCGACTGCGTCGAGGTGGCCGCCCACCCCGCCGCCGTCCACGTCCGGGACTCCAAGCTCGGCGAGGCCGGACCCGTCTTCACCGTCTCCCCGGACGCCTGGGGCGCCTTCGTCGCGGAGGCCACGTGTTAGAGGAGTCCCTGACAGCCCTGGCCGCCGCCGGCGGCGGGGCCGTCGTCGCCGCCATGGCCACGGACGCCTGGCAGGTCACCCGGGACGGGGTCGTCCGGCTGTTCCGGGGGCGGTCGGAGGTCGAGGGGCGCCTCGACGAGGACGCCGCCCTCGTCGCCGGGGCCGAGGACCCCGACGGGGCGCGGCAGGCGCTCGTGCCCGCCTGGGCGCTGCGGCTGCGCGCCCTGCTCGCCGAGCACCCGGAGTGCGCCGAGGAGTTGCGCGCCCTGATACGGGACGTCCCGGGCGGGCAGCATTCCGTGCAGCACAACACCGCCCACGACAACGGCCGCGTCTTCGGCGTCCAGCACGGGAACATCGTCTTCCACCAGGGCCCGGAGTCCCGCCACCAGAGCCCCGAGTCCCGTCCGGACGCGTGACCCGTGAGTGCCGAGCAGCACGTCACCGCGCACTCCGGGTACGCGTACGGAGTCATCGGCGCCGACATCCACGTCTTCGGCGACGGCTCGCCCGTCTATCTGCTCCAGAACTGGCGTCGCGCGCCCGCCGCCGATCCGGAGTGGCTGCGGGAGCTGCCGAGCCGGATGCTCAACGCCCGTTTCGAGGTCGTGCCGTTCACGGGCCGGGACGCCGAACTGGCCGAGCTGCGCGCGTGGCGCGACCGGGGCCCCCGGCTCGCCGTCCGCTGGCTGCACGCGCCCGGCGGGCAGGGCAAGACGCGGCTCGCCGCCCGGTTCGCCGACGCGACCCAGGACGAGGGCTGGCGGGTCGCCGCCGCGACGCACGGCCCCGGATCCGTCCAGCCGCCGCCCGGGAGCCAGGACCTGACGACCGAGGGGCGCGACGGCGTCCTCCTGGTCGTCGACTACGCGGACCGGTGGCCGCTCACCCACCTCACCTGGCTCTTCGGCAACGCCCTGCTCCACCGGCCCGGGGTACGCGCGCGCGTGCTGCTGCTCGCCCGTACCGCCGACGCGTGGCCCGCCGTCCGCGCCTCGCTCGCCAACCTCCAGGCCGGTACGAGCAGCATGGTCCTGGAGGACCTCCCCGACGGGCCCGGGATGTACCGGGCCGCCCGCGACGCCTTCGCCGTACGGTACGGAGTCACGGCCGCGCCCGAGCCCCCTCCCCCGTACGGGCTGACCCTCGCCCTCCACATGGCCGCGCTCGTCTCCGTCGACGCGCGGGCGCACGGGCGCCGTCCGCCCGACGATCTCGCCGGTCTGACCGTCTACCTCCTCGACCGGGAGCACCTGCACTGGGGCACGCTCTTCGCCCGGGGCGACGGGCCTTACGCGACCCCGCCGGAGGCCATGAACCGGGCCGTGTTCGCCGCCGCGCTCACGGGGGCGGTCGACCGGTCGACGGGGTCGGCCGTGGTGGCGGGGCTCGGGACCGGCGGGGCCACGGAAGGCCCCGGCCCCTCCCCCGCCCCCGGCCTCTCCCCCGACCGCCTCCTCGACGACCACGCCTTCTGCTATCCCGCCGCCGAGCCGCAGCACGGAACCGTCCTGGAGCCGCTCTACCCCGACCGGCTCGCCGAGGACTTCCTCGCCCTCACGCTCCCCGGGCACGGCGCCGACTACCCCGCCACGGCGTGGGCCCCGGAGGTCACCGCACGGCTGCTCGGGCCGCACGCCGGGCGCGCGGTCACCTTCCTGGCCGCCGCCGCCCAGCGCTGGCCGCACCTCGGGCCCCGGCACCTCTATCCGCTCCTCACGGCCGACCCCGGGCTCGCGCTCGCCGCCGGCGGCGCCGCCCTGAGCACGCTCGCCGCGCTCGACGACATACCGGTCCCGCTGCTCTCCGCCGTCGGGGAACGCTTCCCCGTCCACCGCCACGTGGACCTCGACGCGGGCATCGCCGCCGTCACGCACCGGATCGTGACCGAACTGCTCGCCCTCGACGACGGGCCCGCCGCCCGTGCGACGGGCTACCACCGCCTCAGCATCCGCCTCTCGCACGCCGGCCGGCTCGACGAGGCCCTGGAGGCGGCGCGGCTGGCCCTCGCCGCGCAGGAGGAGCTCCCCGAGGACGTGCCCGCGCTCGCCACCGCCCTGGCCCGGCTCGGCAACTGCCTGGCCCTGACCGGGCGGCCCGAGGAGGCGGTGACGGTGACCGGGGAGTCCGCCGCCCTGTTCGGGCGCCTCGCCGAGGCCGAGCCGACGGCCCGGTGGGACGCGATGCACGCGGGGCTCCTCAACGACCTGGCCATCTGGCTCTCCCTACTCGGCCGGCACCAGGAGGCTCTGGCCGTGGGCGAGCGTTCGGTCGCCGACTGGCGCCGGATCGTCGCCGCCGAGCCCGTACACGAGGAACACCTGGCCGGGGCCCTGCACGGCCTCGGCAACTACCTTTCTTCCTTGGGCCGTTGGGCCGAGGCGGCCGACGTCACCGGTGAAGCGATGCGGATCCGGACGCGGCTGGCCGAGCGGGACCCGTCCGCCCACGAGCCCGACCTCGCCAAATCCCTCGTCAACCAGGCCAACCACCTGGCCGCCCAGGGCCGGCGGGCCGAGGCCCTGGAGCTGTCCCGGCAGGCGGTGACCGTCCTGCGCTCCCTCGCCCGGGCCAACGCCGCCGCGCACGAGCCGGACCTCGCCCTCGCGCTGACCAGCCTGGGCGCCGACCTCGCGGAGGCCGGGCGGGTGGCCGAGGCCGTGGACGCGACGGCCGAGGCCGTCGCGATCGGTCGCCGCCTGGCCTCGGGCAACCTGGCCGCCCACTCCCCCGGCCTCGGCCAGTCCGTGTCGAACCTGGCCTTCTTCCTCCTCGACGCGGGCCGCCCGGCCGAGGCCCTGGCCGCCGCCGAGGAGGCCGTCTCCCTCCGCGAGCGCCTGTACGCCGAGCGCCCGGACCAGCACCGGGCGGATCTGGCCCAGTCGCTCTCGAACCTGGGCATGTGCCTGGATCCGGCCGGCCGGCGCGCCGAGGGGCTCGCCGCGACCCGGCGGGCCGTGGAGCTGTACCGCGCGGCGCACGCCGGGAACCCCGCCGCGTACGCCTTCGACCTGGCCCGGGTCCTCAACAACCTCGGCCGCTTCCTCGCGCTCGCCGGGCGCTGGGAGGAGGCGTTCGTGTCGGTCACCGAGGCGATCGCTCTGGCGGAACGATCCGCCGCCGCGAACCCGCCCGCGTACGGGGCGCTCCTCGAACACCTGCGGCAGACCAGGGACGGCTGCCTGCGGATGCTGGGACGCTGACCGTACGACGAGGGGCGGCCCCACACCGGAAGTCCGGTGCGGGGCCGCCCCTGTCACGCGTACGAGAAGAACGGGATCAGCCCTCGCTGACGCCCAGCTTCTCCAGGATCAGGTCCTTGACCTTCGCCGCGTCGGCCTGGCCACGGGTGGCCTTCATGACCGCGCCGACCAGGGCGCCGACCGCCGCGACCTTGCCGCCGCGGATCTTGTCGGCGATGGCCGCGTTGCCCGCGATGGCCTCGTCGACGGCCGTGCCGAGCGCGCCGTCGTCGGAGACGACCTTCAGACCGCGCTTCTCGACGACCTCGTCCGGGGTGCCCTCGCCGGCGAGGACGCCCTCGATGACCTGGCGGGCCAGCTTGTCGTTGAGGTCGCCGACCGCGACCAGGGCGGAGACCCGGGCCACGTCGGACGGGGTGATGGGCAGCTCCTCCAGGGAGACGCCCTTCTCGTTGGCGTTGCGGGCGAGCTCGCCCATCCACCACTTGCGGGCCGAGGCCGCGTCCGCGCCCGCCTCGGTCGTGGCGACGATCGCGTCGACCGCGCCGGCGTTGAGGATGGCCTGCATCTCCACCTCGGAGACGCCCCACTCCTCGCGGAGCCGGTTGCGGCGCACGCGCGGCAGCTCGGGCAGGCCCTTCCGCAGCTCCTCGACCCACTCGCGGGCCGGGGCGACGGGGACGAGGTCGGGCTCCGGGAAGTACCGGTAGTCCTCGGCGTTGTCCTTGATGCGGCCGGAGGTGGTGGTGCCGTCGTCCTCGTGGAAGTGACGGGTCTCCTGCACGATCGTCCCGCCGGAGGCGAGGACGGCCGCGTGCCGCTGGATCTCGAAGCGCGCCGCGCGCTCCACCGAACGGAGCGAGTTGACGTTCTTCGTCTCCGAGCGGGTGCCGAAGGCCTTGGTGCCGTTGCGGCGCAGCGACAGGTTCACGTCGCAGCGCATCTGGCCCTTGTCCATGCGCGCCTCGGAGACGCCCAGGGCGCGGATCAGCTCGCGCAGCTCGGCGACGTACGCCTTGGCGACCTCGGGGGCCCGGTCGCCCGCGCCCTCGATCGGCTTGGTGACGATCTCGATGAGCGGGATGCCGGCCCGGTTGTAGTCGAGCAGCGAGTGGGAGGCGCCGTGGATGCGGCCGGTCGCGCCACCGATGTGGGTGGACTTGCCGGTGTCCTCCTCCATGTGGGCGCGCTCGATCTCCACGCGGAAGACCTCGCCGTCCTCCAGCTGGACGTCCAGGTAGCCGTTGAAGGCGATCGGCTCGTCGTACTGGGAGGTCTGGAAGTTCTTCGGCATGTCCGGATAGAAGTAGTTCTTCCGGGCGAAGCGGCACCACTCGGCGATCTCGCAGTTCAGCGCGAGGCCGATCTTGATCGCGGACTCGACGCCGATCGCGTTGACCACCGGCAGGGAGCCGGGCAGGCCGAGGCAGGTCGGGCAGGTCTGCGAGTTGGGCTCCGCGCCCAGCTCGGTCGAGCAGCCGCAGAACATCTTCGTCTTGGTGCCGAGCTCGACATGGACCTCCAGGCCCATGACGGGGTCGTACTCGGCGAGCGCCGCTTCGTACGACAGCAGTTCAGTGACGGTCACGGTGAGACTTTCCCTCTCAGCCCAGCAGGACGTCGTCGTCGCCCAGGCGCTTCAGCTCCCGGTAGAGGATCGCCAGGCCGGTAACGATGGCGGCGGCGGACACGGCGGAGTCGATCAGCCGCAGCATGTCGTGGTCGTTGCGGGCCAGCTTGGCCTGCTTGGCGACGCTGACCGCGCCGAACGCGGTCGTCGCCAGCGAGACGTAGAGGCCGGTCTTGGACTTCTTGAAGTTCTTGGCCTTCTTTGCCATGGCACTCACAGCGACGGAGCCTCCTCGAGCAGCGGGTGACCCCACTTTTCCACGAAGGCGGCCTCGACGGCGGCTCCGACCTTGTAGAGCCGGTCGTCCTTCATGGCGGGGGCGATGATCTGCAGGCCGACCGGCAGGCCGTCCTCGGGCGCGAGGCCGCAGGGCAGCGACATGGCGGCGTTGCCGGCCAGGTTGGTCGGGATGGTGCACAGGTCCGCGAGGTACATCGCCATCGGGTCGTCGGCGCGCTCGCCGATCGGGAAGGCGGTGGTGGGGGTCGTCGGGGAGACGATGACGTCCACCTCCTCGAAGGCCTTCTCGAACTCGCGGGTGATGAGGGTGCGGACCTTCTGCGCCGAGCCGTAGTACGCGTCGTAGTAGCCGGAGCTGAGCGCGTACGTGCCGAGGATGATGCGGCGCTTGACCTCGTCGCCGAAGCCGGCCTCACGGGTGAGGGCGGTGACGTCCTCGGCCGAACGGGTGCCGTCGTCGCCGACCCGCAGGCCATAGCGCATGGCGTCGAAGCGCGCCAGGTTGGAGGAGCACTCCGACGGCGCGATCAGGTAGTACGCCGAAAGGGCGAGGTCGAAGGTCGGGCAGTCCAGCTCGACGATCTCGGCGCCCAGCGACTTAAGGAGATCGACGGACTCGTCGAAGCGCTGCACGACGCCGGCCTGGTAGCCCTCGCCGCGGAACTGCTTGACGACGCCGATGCGCATGCCGGCCACCGAGCCGTTGCGCGCGGCCTCGACGACCGGCGGGACCGGGGCGTCGATGGAGGTCGAGTCGAGCGGGTCGTGCCCGGCGATCGCCTCGTGCAGGAGGGCCGCGTCCAGGACCGTGCGGGCACAGGGGCCGCCCTGGTCCAGGGAGGACGAGAAGGCCACCATGCCGTAGCGGGAGACGCCGCCGTAGGTCGGCTTGACGCCGACGGTGCCGGTGACGGCGGCGGGCTGGCGGATGGAGCCGCCGGTGTCCGTGCCGATGGCGAGCGGGGCCTCGTACGCGGCGAGGGCGGCCGAGGAGCCGCCGCCGGAGCCGCCGGGGATCCGGGTGAGGTCCCAGGGGTTCCCGGTCGGGCCGTAGGCGCTGTTCTCGGTGGAGGAGCCCATCGCGAACTCGTCCATGTTGGTCTTGCCGAGGATGACGACGTCGGCGGCCTTCAGGTTCTTGACCAGGGTCGCGTCGTACGGCGGGATCCAGCCCTCCAGGATCTTCGAGCCCACGGTGGTCGGCATGCCGACGGTGGTGAAGATGTCCTTGAGCGCGAGCGGCACACCGGCGAGCGGGCCGAGCTTCTCGCCCCGGGCGCGCTTCTCGTCCACGGCACGGGCCTGGGCGAGGGCTCCCTCGCGGTCGACGTGGAGGAAGGCGTGGACCTTCTCGTCGACGGCCTCGATGCGGGCGAGGTGGGCCTCGGTGACCTCGACGGCGGTCAGCTCGTCGGCGGCGATCTTCCCGGCGATCTCGGCCGCGGTGAGCTTGATGATGGTGTTGTCCGTCATGACTTCTTAGTCCTCCCCCAGGATCTGCGGCACCTTGAAACGCTGCTGCTCCTGGGCCGGGGCGCCGGAGAGCGCCTGCTCGGGGGTGAGCGACGGACGGACCTCGTCCGCGCGCATGACATTGGTCAGCGGCAGCGGGTGGGAGGTCGGCGGTACGTCTTGGTCGGCGACCTCGGAGACGCGGGCGACCGCGCCGATGATGTCGTCGAGCTGACCGGCGAAGTGATCGAGTTCTTCGCCCTTCAGCTCCAGACGCGCCAGCCGTGCGAGGTGGGCGACCTCCTCGCGCGTGATGCCAGGCATGCGGATCCTCACGGGGTGAGTTTGATGGTGTTGGCCCAATCCTATGGGGCCGGTGCCGCTGCCCGTGAAACGGTTTGCCCCGGAGGGGGCGGGGCTCACTGCACGACCTGGCCCGAAGGGTGGTCCAGGTCGACCTGGGCGGCGATGTCGGCGGGGCGGCGCCAGCCGTGCTCGCCGCGGGCCAGGAGCCAGGCGGTGGCCTCGCCGGGCGGCATCGCGGCGGCGACCAGCCAGCCCTGGACGGCGTCGCAGCCCAGGTCGCGCAGGCGCTCCCAGGTCTCGTCGTCCTCGACGCCCTCGGCGACGACGAGGAGGCCGAGCGAGTGGGCGAGGTCGAGGGTGCAGCGGACGATCTCGGCGTCCTCGGTGTCGACGGCGAGCCGGGCCACGAAGGAGCGGTCGATCTTCAGTTCGCTGACGGGCAGGCGGCGGAGGTGGACGAGGGAGGAGTAGCCGGTGCCGAAGTCGTCCAGGGACATCTTGACGCCGTGGCCGGTGAGGCCGTTCAGCGTGTCGGCGGCCCGCTGGGGGTCCTCCAGGAGCACGTGCTCCGTTATCTCCAGCTGGAGGGCGCCGGCCGGGACGCCGTGGCGGGCGAGGCGGGCGGCGACGGCGCCGGCGAAGCCGGGGGTGTGGACGTCGCGCGGCGAGACGTTGACGGCGACCGGGACGTTGAGGCCCTGGGCGCGCCAGCGGGCGACCTGGGCGAGCGCGGTCTCCAGGACGTACTCGGTGAGGTGCGGCATCAGGCCGGAGGACTCGGCGATGGCGATGAACTCGTCCGGCGGGACCTTGCCGCGCTCGGGGTGGACCCAGCGGACGAGCGCCTCCAGGCCGGCGACCTGGCCGTCGAAGCGGACCTTGGGCTGGTAGTGGAGTTCGACCTCGCCGGCGTCGAGGGCGCGGCGGAGGTCGCCGAGGAGGCCGAGCCGGTCGGGGGTGTTGGAGTCGCGCTTGGACTCGTAGACCTCGACGCCGGTGCGGTCGCGCTTGGCCTGGTACATGGCGACGTCGGCGCGGCGCAGCAGGCCTTCGGCGTCGAGGGCGTGGTCGGGGAAGACGGCGACGCCGGCGCTGGCCTCCAGGACGAGGGTGAGCCCGTCGAGGTCGAGCGGGGAGGAGAGCTCGGCGACGAGGTGGCGGGCGACGCGCTGGGCGCTGGTGGTGGAGTCCGCGGTGGGCAGCAGGACGGCGAACTCGTCGCCGCCGAGCCGGGCGGCCTCGGCGCCGCGGGGCAGGGCGAGGCGGAGCCGTTCGGCGATCTGGAGGAGCAGCCGGTCGCCGGCGAGGTGCCCGAGGGTGTCGTTGACGGATCTGAAGCGGTCGAGGTCGATCAGGACGAGGGCGGCGCGGACCCCTTCGCCCTCGGCCTCCTCCAGGGCGGTCCAGGCACGCTCCAGGAGCCACTGGCGGTTGGGCAGGCCGGTGAGCGGGTCGCGGAGCTGCTCCTCGGCGCGGGCGCGGGCGATCCAGAGGGTGGAGTCGAGGGCGATGAGGGGGACGGCGAAGAGCGGCAGGACGACGGGCCGGGTGGCGGCGACGACGCAGATGAGGGGGGCGATGCCGAGCAGGGCGGCGGCGACGAGGCCCTGCCGGAGGAGGGCGGAGCGGGCGATGGTGGGCAGTCCGCGGCCCTGGGGGGCGAGCGTGTACCACAGGAGGAGGCGGGTGACCACGAGGTAGGCGCCGGCGGCGAGGACGGCTTCCGGGAGGTCCGCGATCGTCCAGTCGAGGGGCTGCCAGGGGTGCTCGACGGTCGGTACGTCCCCGAAGAGGGCGAGGACGAGGGCGGCCGCGCCGACGCCGAGGACGTCGGCGGCGCCGTGCAGCAGGCCCTGGCGCCAGCGGTGCCGGCGGGCGGCGCCGACCAGGGTGACGACGGTCAGCGAGACGAGTCCGGCGGGCACCCAGCCGTAGAGCAGGAGGACGGCGAGGGTGAGGGCGGCGCCGGAGCCGGTGCCGCCCCACCAGCGGTCCCGGCCGAGGGCGACCAGATGGCCGACGATGAGGCCGGTGAGGACGGCGAGGGACCAGCCGGCGACTCCGCCGGGGAAGAGTCCGTGGCCGCCGCTCAGGGCTCGCTGGAGCCCGGCGACGAGCACGACGGCGGCGATGCCCACCACGGCTGCGGGCAGCCGGGAGGGGAAGCCCAGCGGGACCACACGGCCGTGCGGCCGTGGGACCGGGGCGGCGCTCTCGGTCGGTTCCATTCCCGTCCCTCTCACAGGCGGCGGTGCCGTCGGTGTGCGATGGGCCGCGGTGACGCGGCCGTCCGTCGTCCGGCCCCGTACGTCCGGCGTGCGGCCGCTGTCGGGCGGCCGCTCCTGGTACCACGGGGCCGATGTCCTGACGCCATGCCCGACAGAGCCCTCGCGCGGGCGTGCAGGACTGGACGCACGGTCACCACAGTAGGCCGCCGAGGGCTCCGACGGGCAGCGCTCTCCCTCTCTTGCCCGAATGCGACCAGGCCACCCCTAACGATCTGGTATGCGCCGAACGGGTGAGCTTCCGCGGCCTCCTGGAGGCTACTCGGCGACGGGCACCGCGACCTCCCGAGCCGCCTCGGGTCCCTGTTCGAGCAGGACGGAGAAGCCTTCCTCGTCCAGAACCGGAACCTTCAGCTGCATCGCCTTGTCGTACTTCGAACCAGGGTTTTCACCGACGACCACGAAGCCGGTCTTCTTCGAAACGGAACCGGTCACCTTCGCTCCGAGGCGCTGGAGCGACTCTTTTGCGCCATCCCTGGTGAACTTCTCCAGGGTGCCGGTCACCACGACCGTCAACCCCTCCAGCGGACGCGGCCCCTCGTCCTCCCCGGCCCCCTCGTCCTCCAGGGCGATCCCGGCGGCGCGCCACTTGCGCACGATCTCGCGGTGCCACTCCTCCGAGAACCACTGCTTCACGGCAGCCGCGATGATCCCGCCGACCCCGTCGACGGCCGCCAGCTCCTCCTCGCTCGCCTGCTCGATCCGCTCCAGGGAACGGAACTCGCGGGCCAGCGCCTCGGCCGCGACCGGCCCCACGTGCCGGATGGAGAGCCCGTTGATGAAGCGGGCGAGCGGCCGCGTCTTCGCCGCCGCGATGTTCTCCAGCATCGCGAGCGCGTTCTTCTTCGGCTCGCCCTTCTGGTTGGCGAAGACCGTGACGATCTTCTCCTCGCCGGTCTTCGGGTCGCGCTTGGGCAGCCCGCTGCTCTGGTCGAGGACGTACGCCTTGATCGGCAGCAGCTGTTCGATGGTCAGGTCGAAGAGGTCGCCCTCGTCCACGAGCGGCGGCTCGACCGGCTCCAGGGGGCGGGTCAGCGCCGCCGCGGCCACCATGCCGAAGTTCTCGATGTCCAGGCACTGCCGCCCGGCCAGGAAGAACAGCCGCTCGCGCAGCTGGGCCGGGCACGTCCGGCCGTTGGGGCAGCGGAGGTCGATGTCGCCCTCCTTCATCGGCTTCAGCGGCGTCCCGCACTCCGGGCACTCGGCGGGCATCACGAACTCCCGCTCGGTGCCGTCCCGCAGGTCGGCGACGGGCCCGAGGATCTCGGGGATGACGTCACCGGCCTTGCGCAGCACGACGGTGTCACCGATCAGCACGCCCTTGGCCTTCACGACCTCCTGGTTGTGGAGGGTGGCGAACTCGACCTCGGAGCCGGCCACGGTCACCGGCTCGACCTGGGCGTACGGGGTGACGCGGCCGGTGCGGCCGACGCCGACCTTGATGTCGACCAGCTTGGTGTTGACCTCCTCCGGCGCGTACTTCCAGGCGATCGCCCAGCGCGGGGCGCGCGCGGTGGAGCCGAGACGGCCCTGGAGCGGGATCTCGTCGAGCTTGACGACGACCCCGTCGATCTCGTGCTCGACGGAGTGGCGGTTCTCCCCGAAGTACGCGATGAACTCCCGCACCTCGGCGAGCGATCCGACCACCTTGTTGTGCCGGGCCGTGGGCAGGCCCCACTCGCGGAGCAGCTCGTACGCCTCCGAGAGCCGCGAGATCTCGAAGCCCTCGCGGGCGCCGATGCCGTGCACCACCATGTGGAGCGGACGGGAGGCGGTGACCTTCGGGTCCTTCTGCCGGAGCGAACCGGCGGCCGCGTTGCGCGGGTTGGCGAAGGGCTTGTCACCGGCCTCCACCAGACGGGCGTTGAGCCCCTCGAAGGCCTCCATCGGGAAGTAGACCTCGCCGCGGATCTCCACGAGCTCGGGGATCCGGTCGCCGCGCAGCCGCTCCGGGATGTCGGCGATCGTCCGGACGTTGGGCGTGATGTCCTCGCCGGTGCGGCCGTCGCCACGGGTGGCGGCGCGGGTCAGCCGCCCGTGCTCGTAGGTGAGGTTCACCGCGAGGCCGTCGACCTTCAGCTCGCACAGGTAGTGGAAGTCGGGGGTGCCGACGTCCCGCGCGACCCGCTCCGCCCAGGTGGCCAGCTCCTCGTCGTCGAAGGCGTTGTCCAGGGAGAGCATCCGCTCCCGGTGCTCGACGGCGGTGAACTCGGTCTCGTACTGCCCGGCGACCTTCTGGGTCGGCGAGTCCGGCGTCCGCAGCTCCGGGTACTCCTCCTCCAGCGCCTCCAGCGCGCGCAGCAACTTGTCGAACTCGCCGTCGCTGATGACCGGCTGGTCCTTCACGTAGTACCGGAAGCGGTGCTCCTCGACCTGCTCGGCCAGCTCGGCGTGCTTCTCCCGTGCCTCGGCGGGCAGGGCCCCCTGTTCGACTGCCACCGTTTCGTCCTTCCGTTACTCAGGGTTGTCCGCGAGCGACCGCGCCGCTCTGACGCAGTGGGCGAGCGCCGCCCGGGCATAGGCGGGCGACGCGCCCGCCAACCCGCACGAGGGCGTGACCACGACGGACTCCGCGAGAGTCCCCGGATTCAGCCCCAGCCTGCGCCACAGCGTCCTGACACCCATGACGCTACCGCCCGGGTCCGACAATGCCGTGTCGGTGGACGGCACCACACCGGCGAAGAGCTTCGTCCCGCCCTCCACGGCCTCCCCGATCGCCTCCTCGTCACGTTCGGTGAGGAGCGAGAAATCGAACGAGATGCCCGCCGCCCCGGCACGGCGCAGCAGCGCGAACGGCACGTCGGGAGCGCAGGAATGGACGACCACCGGGCCCTCGTGGACGGCCGTCACGTCCCGCAGGGCGCTCTCCACGACCTGCCGGTCGACGGCCCGGTGGGTGCGGTAGCCGCTGGCGGTACGGATCTGCCCGCGCAGCACGGCGACGAGCGAGGGCTCGTCGAGCTGGAGCACGATCCGCGCCCCCGGAACGCGCCTGGCGACCTCCGCGAGGTGCTCGCGCAGCCCCTCCGCGAGCGACGAGGCCAGGTCCCGGCAGGCGCCGGCGTCGCCGAGCGCGGCCTCGCCGCCGCGCAGCTCCAGGGCGGCGGCAAGCGTCCACGGGCCCACGGCCTGGACCTTGAGCGGACCCTCGTACCCCTGGGTGAACTCCTCCAGGGCGTCCAGGTCCTCGCCGAGCCAGGAACGCGCCCGCTTGGTGTCCCGGCCCGGCCGGTCGCTGATCCGCCAGCCGCTCGGCTCCACGTGCGCGTACAGGTCGACGAGCATCCCGGTCGTCCGGCCGATCATGTCGGCGCCGGGGCCGCGCGCGGGCAGCTCCGCGAGGAACGGGAAGTCCTCGAAGGACCCGGTGACCGTCTTCGCCGCCTCGCGCGCGTCGCCGCCGGGCAGGGAGCCGACGCCGGTGGCGGTCCCGAAGAGCTTCGTGTCGTCGCCCATGCCTACCGCCCCGGGCGCACGGTGAGATCGTTGATCTCCGCGTCGCGCGGCAGGTCGATCGCGGTGACGATCGCCGTCGCGACGGACTCGGGGTCGATCCACCTCGACGGGTCGTACTCCTTGCCCTCCTGCTGGTGGACCTTCGCCTGCATGGGGCTGGCGGTCCGGCCCGGGTAGACCGAGGTCACCCGCACCCCGTTGGCGTGCTCCTCGTGGCGCAGGGAGTCCGCGAGGGCCTTGAGGCCGTGCTTGGAGGCCGCGTACGCGCCCCACTCGGCGTGCGCGTTGAGCCCGGCGCCCGAGTTCACGAAGACGACGTGGCCCTGGGAGACCCGCAGCTGCGGCAGGAAGTGGCGGGTCAGCTCGGCCGGGGCGACCAGGTTGACGTTCAGTTGGTGGTGCCAGGTCTTCGGGGTCAGCTCCCCGACCGGCCCGAGGTCGACGACACCCGCGATGTGCAGCAGCCCGTCCACCCGGTCGGGCAGGCTCTGGTGCGAGAAGGCCCAGGACAGCCGGTCCGGGTCGGCCAGGTCCCCCACGAGGGTGCGGGCCCCCGGGAACTGCGCGGCGAGCTCCTTGGCCCGCGCCGCGTCGCGCGCGTGGAGCACGAGCTCGTCCCCGCGCGCGTGGAGACGGCGCGCGACGGCCGCGCCGATGCCGGAACCCGCTCCGGTGATCACATGTGTAGCCATGGGCACCATGCTCGCATCAGCGGGAGCCGATCTCGGCCTCCAGGTGCGCGAGGGCCGTCGGGCCGTCGTCCGCGAAGAAGGCGAGGTCCGTGAGGGGGAGGGGGAGGAAGCCCTCGTCCTCCATGCGGCGGAACTGGGCCTTGAGGCCGTCGTAGAACCCGGCCGTGTTGAGGAGGACGACCGGCTTGGAGTGCTTGCCGTGCTTCTTCAACTCCAGGATCTCGGTGGCCTCGTCGAGGGTGCCCGTGCCGCCGACCATGACCACGATCGCGTCGGACTTGGCGAGGAGCAGGGCCTTGCGCTCGGCCAGGTCCCCGGCGATGACCATCTGGTCGGCGTTCGGGCGGGCCTTGTGGGCGAGGAAGTCGACGGAGACGCCGACGAGCCGGCCTCCCGCCTCCTGGACGCCGTCCGCGACGACCTTCATCAGGCCGGTGTCGGAACCGCCCCAGACGAGGGTGTGGCCGGCCTTGCCGAGGAGCGTGGCGAAGTCGCGGGCCGGGCCCGTGTACCGCTCGTCGAGGTCGGCGGCGGAGAGGAAGACGCAGATGTTCATGGGCTCCACCGTAGGCGGTCGCGGAAAAATTCCGGCGGGCGGCGATGAGTTCCCGGGACGGCCCCGGTCTGCCCTGCCATGGACGAGGTGAGCACCATGCTGAGCGGGGTCCGGGGCCGGGTCGTGTCGCGGGACGGTACGGAGATCGCGTACGAGCGGTACGGGGAGGGGCGGGCCGTCGTGCTGGTGGACGGCGCGGACGGGAGCGGGCGGGCACTCGCCGGGCTGCTCGCCCGGCGCTTCTCCGTCGTGACGTACGAGCGGCGGGGCACCGGCGCGGTGGAGCGGGAGATCGAGGACCTGGCGGCCGTCCTGGGGGCGGCGGGGCCGGGCGCGGCCGTGCACGGGACGGAGACGGGCGGCGGCCTCGCGCTCGCGGGGGCCGCGGCCGGGCTGCCGATGGGCGCAGTCTCCGTGTACGAGCCGGAGCCGCTCGCGGACGGGCTCCTCCGGACGGTCCACGCGCGCGTGCTCGTCGTCGACGGGGGCGCGAGCCCGGCGGCGACCCGGCGGGCGGCCCGCGCCCTGACGGCGGCCCTCCCCCGGGGCCGGCACCGCACCCTGACGGGCCAGACGCACGAGCCGGCCCCGCACGTGCTGGCGCCGGTCCTGGAGGAGTTCCTGGACGAGCCGTCGGCCTAGGGGTCGGCCTGGGCGGTGGCCGGCCTAGGCGGTGGTCGCCGCCGCCGTGCGCCGCGTCGTCGTCGCGATCGTCGCCGAGCCCACCACGCGCGTGCCGTCGTACAGGACGATCGCCTGGCCGGGGGCCACGCCGCGGACCGGCTCGTCGAAGACGACCTTCAGCCCGCCGTCCTCCATGACCGCGCTCACCGGCGTCTCGCCGCCGTGGGCGCGGAGCTGGGCGGTGTAACGGCCGGGGCCCTCCGGGGCGGTGCCGCACCAGCGGGGCTTGATCGCGGTGAGGGCGGTGACGTCGAGGGCCTCGGCGGGGCCGACGGTGACGGTGTTGTTCACGGGCGAGATGTCGAGGACGTAGCGGGGCTTGCCGTCCGCGGCCGGGTGGCCGATCCGCAGGCCCTTGCGCTGGCCGATGGTGAAGCCGTACGCGCCCTCGTGGGTGCCGAGCTTCGTCCCCGCCTCGTCGACGATGTCGCCCTCCGCCTTGCCCAGGCGGGCGGCGAGGAAGCCCTGGGTGTCGCCGTCGGCGATGAAGCAGATGTCGTGGCTGTCGGGCTTCTTCGCGACCGCGAGCCCGCGCCGCTCGGCCTCCGCCCGGATCTCGTCCTTGGTGGTGAGGGTGTCGCCGAGCGGGAACATCGCGTGCGCGAGCTGCTTCTCGTCGAGCACGCCGAGGACGTACGACTGGTCCTTGGCCATGTCGGAGGCCCGGTGCAGCTCGCGGGTGCCGTCCTCGTTCAGGACGACGGTGGCGTAGTGCCCGGTGCAGACCGCGTCGAAGCCGAGGGCGAGCGCCTTGTCGAGGAGCGCCGCGAACTTGATCTTCTCGTTGCAGCGCAGGCACGGGTTGGGGGTGCGGCCCGCCTCGTACTCCGCGACGAAGTCGTCGACGACGTCCTCGCGGAACCGCTCGGCGAGGTCCCACACGTAGAAGGGGATGCCGATGACGTCGGCCGCCCGGCGCGCGTCGCGCGAGTCCTCGATCGTGCAGCAGCCGCGCGCTCCGGTGCGGAAGGACTGCGGGTTCGCGGAGAGGGCCAGGTGCACGCCGGTGACGTCGTGACCGGCTTCGGCCGCGCGGGCGGCGGCGACGGCGGAGTCCACTCCGCCGGACATGGCGGCAAGTACCCGGAGGGGGCGGGCGTGGGGGCGCTGGGGCGGAGTCTGAGTCATAGCCCTACCAGGGTACGGGGCGCCGGGAACCGCGGTCGCGGTAGTGAGCGTTCTCCCGGGCATGGGGAGCAAGCCGAAGGGCGCGGGGAGCGGGGCGGGCGGGCGGCGAGTGGGCCGGCGGGCCGTGCTGATCGGCGGCGCGGCCGCCGCGGTGGGCACGGTCGCACTGGCCGGGGACGAACTGGGGCGCCTGTGGTGGCGGCTGCCCGGGATGGAGAAGAAGCGGGTCGAGGGGGAGCTGGACCACAAGGGCGCCGAGTGGACGTCGGCGGCGCGGGCGAACTGGCGGCGGGCCGACCGGCCCGACGACTACACGATCGACCGGATCGTGATCCACGTCGTCCAGGGCAGCTACGCGTCCGCCCTGAAGGTCTTCAAGGATCCGGCGCACGGGGCCGCCGCGCACTACGTGGTCCGCAGGGACGGCCATGTGGCGCAGATGATCCGCGAGCTCGACGTGGCCTTCCACGCCGGGAACCGCGACATGAACGAGCGGAGCATCGGCATCGAGCACGAGGGCTTCGTCGACCGGCCACAGGACTTCACGGCGGCGATGTACGCGGGCTCGGCGCGGCTCGCGGCCGACATATGCGCCCGGTACGGAATGCCCGTGGACCGGGAGCACATCATCGGACACGTCGAGGTCGAGGGCACCGACCACACCGATCCCGGTCCGCACTGGGACTGGGACCGGTACCTGGCGCTCGTACGGAGGGAACGGGCGAGGCTCGGGTGAGGGCGGGCGTGCGGCTCGGGTGGGGGCGGGGCGCTCGGCTCAGCTGAGGCCGGCTGTCCTCGCGCGCTCCACCGCCGGGCCGATCGCCTCCGCGACCGCCGCCACGTCCTCCTTGGTGGAGGTGTGGCCGAGCGAGAAGCGCAGGGTCCCCCGGGCCAGGTCCGGATCGGTGCCGGTGGCGAGCAGGACATGGCTGGGCTGGGCGATGCCGGCGGTGCACGCGGAACCGGTGGAGCAGGCGATGCCGGCCGCGTCGAGCAGCAGGAGCAGCGAGTCGCCCTCACAGCCGGGGAAGGTGAAGTGGGCGTTGGCGGGGAGCCGTTCGACCGGGTCGCCGCCGAGGATCGCGTCCGGCACGACCGCCCGGACGGCGGCGACGAGTTCGTCGCGCAGCGCGCCGACCTCGCGGGTGAACTCCCCCTGCCGCTCGGCGGCGAGCCGGGCGGCGACGGCGAACGCCGCGACGGCGGGCACGTCCAGGGTGCCCGAGCGGACGTGCCGCTCCTGGCCGCCGCCGTGCAGGACGGGTACGGGGGTGTGCTCGCGGCCCAGGAGCAGGGCGCCGATGCCGTACGGGCCGCCGATCTTATGGCCGGAAACCGTCATCGCGGCGAGGCCGGAGGCCGCGAAGTCGACCGGGACCTGACCCACGGCCTGGACGGCGTCCGCGTGCAGGGGGACACCGAACTCGGCCGCCACGTCCGCCAGTTCGCGGACCGGCATGATCGTGCCGATCTCGTTGTTGGCCCACATGACGGTGGCCAGGGCCACGGATTCGGGGTCGCGGGCGATCGCCTCCCGGAGCGCCTCCGGGTGGACGCGGCCGTGGGCGTCGACGGGGAGGTACTCGACCAGGGCGCCCTCGTGCGTGGCCAGCCAGTCGACGGCGTCCAGGACCGCGTGGTGCTCGACCGGGCTGGCCAGGACGCGGGTGCGGCGGGGGTCGGCGTCGCGTCGGGCCCAGTACAGGCCCTTCACGGCGAGGTTGTCCGCCTCCGTGCCGCCGGAGGTGAGGACGACCTCGCTCGGCCGCGCGCCGAGCGCGGCGGCGAGCGTCTCGCGCCCTTCCTCGACGGTCCGCCGGGCGCGCCGTCCGGCGGCGTGCAGGGAGGAGGCGTTGCCCGTGACGGCGAGGTGGGCGGTCATCGCCTCGATCGCCTCGGGGAGCATGGGCGTGGTCGCGGCGTGGTCGAGGTAAGCCATGGTGGGTCGATTCTACGAGCCCGGGGGGTGGGGGCCGGAGACCGGCCTGTTTGCGGGGGCGCGCCGACGGCGGTTCTCGGCCGGGGGCCCGCTCCGGGCCGCGCCCCGCCCCTCGTCGCGGGCGGTCGTCCACCGGGACGGCGCCCGCCCCTCGCGCGCCCGCTGCGGGCAGCCGTTCCGCCGGGCGGTACCCCCGTCCCGTCGCGGCCGTGCGCCCGCGGGGCGGACCACCCGTTGCGGGCGCGCCCCCGGGCGGCGCCCCGCCGCCCCCGTTGTGGGCGTCGCCCCGCCGGGGCGGTGCTCACCCTCGCACCCCCGTTGTGGGCAGTCGTTCCGCTGGGGCGGAACGGGTGGGCACAACGGACCCGCGCCCTGCCGGCGCCCGAGGCTCATGTACCTGGACCCGCACCCCTTGGTGCACCAGGATCGTGGTGCGGGTTCAGGCTCGGAACGCGGAGGCGCCGCTCAGGGCGCCGTCCCGTGTGCCCACCCGTCCCGCCCCAGCGGGACGATTGCCCACACGGCGGGTGGGAACCGCCCAGGCAGGCGCGGGCCCCGCACGGGCAGGAGAGCCGTCCCAGCGGGTGCAGGGCCCGTGCGGGTGGGAGTGGTCGTGCCTCGAGGGGTGGGTCAGGGGCGGGGGGCGCGGGCCAGTTGGCGGGATTGGGCGACCAGGCGGTCCGCGCTGTCCCAGACCTCCGCGTCCTCCTCCAGGAAGCCGCCCGCGAGGTTGCGGGTGGTGATGGAGACCCTCAGGGGGCCGGGAGCGGGGCGGCAGCGCACGTGGGTCGTGAGCTCCACCGTCGGCGTCCAGCCCTTGAGCCCCAGCTCGAAGGAGGTCGGCGGCAGCGCGTCGACCGCGAGCAGGAGGGAGAGGGGGTCCGGGTCCCGGCCGTCGGCCAGGCCGAACCAGGCGCGCATCTCGCCCCTGCCCGACGGCGCGCCGACCGCCCAGCCCACGCAGGCCGGGTCGAGGCGGAGGTCGAGGCGGTCGGCGATCGCCGAGGAGCCGGGGATCCTCGGGGCCGGGTTGTCGGCCGCGCTGAAGCAGTTCTCGATCGGGGCCATCGCCGGCGGCGTCGCCGCGGTGCGGACGTCGTCCGGGAGGGCGTCGAGGTCTCCGTACGAGGCGAGGACGCGGATGCGCTCGACCTCCGTGCCGTCCTCGGCGTACTGGAAGAGCGAGGCCTGTCCGGTGGAGAGGGTCCTGCCGGTGCGGACGGTCTCCGTCCGGATCACCGCGGGGCCCGGCACGGACGGCGTCAGGTAGTGCGCCGAGATCGTGAACGGGTCGGGGTGCGGCAGGTGGTCGCCGAGGGCGCGGCCGAGCAGGGCGAGGAGATAGCCGCCGTTGACGGCGTGGATGATCGTCCAGCCGGCGGAGAGATCGGCGTCGTAGACACCGGGTTCCCGGAGGGTGACGGCGGTGTCGCGGTCGAATTCGTACGACACGACGGCGGTCGGCTCGGTACTCGTGCTCATGTTTCCGACGGTACCGCAGGTAGCTACTGAGCGGTAGCTTTTTGGGCGTCCTCCTCGCGCGCGGAGGAGCGGCGGTTCCAGGCGCGCGGCGCGCGCCAGTGGTAGCGCATCGCGAGGAGACGGAGCGCGAAGGCGGTGATCACGGCCGCGCCGCTCGTGAACCCGTTGAGCACGTCGAAACGGATGCAGAGCACCACCATCGTCGCGCCCACGATCGCCGGAACGGCGTACAGGTCCCGGTCCCAGCGCAGCAGCGACGGCACCTCGTTCGCCAGCACGTCCCGCAGCACACCGCCGCCGACGGCGGTCGCGAGCCCCAGCGCGGCGGAGGAGGTCAGGCCGAGGCCGTAGTCGTACGCCTTCGTCGTCCCCGTCACACAGAACAGCCCCAGGCCCGCCGCGTCGAAGACGTTGACCGCGGCCTGGGTGCGCTCGACCTCCGGGTGGAGGAAGAAGACGAGCACCGTCGCGATCAGCGGCATCAGGAAGTAGCCGAGGTCGGTGAAGGCGGCGGGAGGCACCGCGCCGATGATCAGGTCGCGGAAGAGGCCGCCCCCGAGGGCCGTGACCTCGGCGAGGACGGCGATGCCGAAGACGTCGAAGTTCTTGCGGACGGCGAGCAGCGCGCCGGAGATGGCGAAGACGAAGATCCCGACGAGGTCGAGGGCGTGTTGGACGGAGGGGGTGAACAGATCGTGGACGTGGAGCACGGGCCCATTGTCCCGGTTGTCCTGGTGGGGGCAGAACGGAGGCCCCTGCCGCCGTAGGGCGGCAGGGGCCTCCGTCGCCGATCACTCGTCGACAGTCACTCGCCGGAGGAGTTCTTCTCGGCGGCGGCCTCGGCTTCCGGCTTCGCGGCGGCCTCGGTTTCCGGCTCGGCTTCCGACTTCGCGGCGGCTTCGGCTTCCGGCTCCGCGGCCTCCGCCGGCTCCGCGGCCTTCGTCGGCTTCGGCTCCTCCGGCGCCTCCGGCGCCTTCGTGATCTTCACCTCCACCGATTCCCGGGCCCCCGGGACCGTCACGCCCTCCGCGTTCTCCGGGTGGTGGCAGGCCACCCGCTGGCCCGGGCGGAGTTCCAGGAGCGGCGGCTCCTGGGTCTTGCAGAGGTCCGTCGCCTTCCAGCAGCGCGTGTGGAAGCGGCAGCCCGCCGGCGGGGCGATCGGGGACGGGACGTCGCCCTTGAGCAGGATGCGCTCGCTCTTCACGCCCCGGCGGCGCGGGTCCGGGACCGGGACCGCGGACATCAGGGCCCGGGTGTACGGGTGCATCGGGTTCTCGTACAGGGACTTGCGGTCCGCGAGCTCGACGATCTTGCCGAGGTACATCACCGCGATGCGGTCCGAGACGTGCCGGACGACCGAGAGGTCATGCGCGATGAACACGTACGTGAGGCCGAGCTCCTCCTGGAGGTCGTCCAGGAGGTTGACGACCTGCGCCTGGATGGAGACGTCCAGGGCCGACACCGGCTCGTCCGCGACGACCAGCTTCGGCTTGAGGGCGAGCGCCCGCGCGATGCCGATGCGCTGGCGCTGGCCGCCGGAGAACTCGTGCGGGTAGCGGTTGTAGTGCTCCGGGTTCAGGCCGACCAGGCCGAGGAGGCGCTGGACCTCCTTCTTCACGCCGCCCTCGGGCTCGACGCCCTGGAGCGTGAAGGGGGCCGAGACGATCGAGCCGACCGTGTGGCGCGGGTTCAGCGAGCCGTACGGGTCCTGGAAGATCATCTGGACGTCCCGGCGCAGCGGGCGCATGCCCGAGACGCCGAGGTGCGAGATGTCCGTGCCCTGGAACTCGATCTTCCCGCCGGTGGGTTCGAGCAGACGCGTGATCAGCCGGCCCATCGTGGACTTGCCGCAGCCGGACTCGCCGACGACGCCGAGGGTCTCACCGGGGTAGACCTCGAAGTCCAGCCCGTCGACCGCCTTGACCGCCCCGGTCTGGCGCTGGAGCAGGCCCTTCCGGATGGGGAAGTGCTTCTGCAGGCCGGTGACCTTGAGGAGGGGTTCCATAGTCTCGCTCACAGCTTCGGCGCAATCTCTTCGGTCCAGATGCGGGTGCGCTCCTCCTGCGGCATGTGGCAGGCGGAGTAGTGGCGCTCTCCGACGAGGGCCAGCTCCGGGCGCTGGGTGCGCGTGATGCCCCCCTTGGGGACGTCCGCGTACGGGCAGCGCGGGTTGAAGGCGCAGCCGCTGGGGACGTTGATGAGGCTGGGCGGGTTGCCCTTGACCGGGATGAGCCGGTCGGTCTGCTCGCGGTCGATGCGGGGCATCGAGCCGAGCAGGCCCCAGGTGTAGGGGTGCTGCGGCTCGTAGAAGACGGACTCGGCCGGTCCGCGCTCGACGCACCGCCCGCCGTACATGACGAGGATGTCGTCGGCGAGTTCGGCGACGACGCCGAGGTCGTGGGTGATGATGACGACCGCGGAGCCGAACTCCTTCTGGAGGTCGCGCATGAGGTCGAGGATCTGCGCCTGGACCGTCACGTCGAGCGCCGTGGTCGGCTCGTCGGCGATGAGGAGCTCGGGGTTGTTGACGAGCGCCATGGCGATCATCGCGCGCTGCCGCATGCCGCCGGAGAACTCGTGCGGGTAGTTGTCGAACCGCTTGGCGGGCTCGGGGATGCCGACCCGGTCGAGGAGTTCGACGGCCCGCTTCTTCGCCGTCTTCTTGTCGACGTCGTGGTGGATGCGGTACGCCTCCACGATCTGGTTGCCGACGGAGTAGTACGGGTGCATCGCGGACAGCGGGTCCTGGAAGATCATCGCCATCTCGCGGCCGCGCATCTTGCGGACCTCTTCGGGGTCGGCCGAGAGCAGCTCGCGGCCGTTCAGCCAGATCTCGCCGGAGATCCGCGCCTTCTGCCGGCCGTACTGGCCGACGGTGTGCAGGCCCATGATGCCGAGCGAGGTGACCGACTTGCCGGAGCCGGACTCGCCCACGATGCCGAGGGTCTTGCCCTTCTCCAGCTGGAAGCTGAGGCCGTCGACCGACTTGACCAGACCGTCGTCGGTCGGAAAGTGGATCTTCAGGTCGCGTACGTCGAGGAAGGCTTCGGAGGGGGCGGACTTCCCGGTGTCGACGGGCTCTCCCACCGCCGCGCCGGTCTTCGTCAGCTTGTCCGTCATGCGAGCCTCACTCGGGGGTCGATCACGGCGTACAGCAGGTCCACGATGAGGTTGGCGACGACGACGCAGGTCGCGGTGATGAGCGTGACGGCCAGGATCAGCGGCAGGTCGCGCTCGCTCACGCCGCGGATGGCCAGGGCGCCGAGGCCGTGGAGGCTGAACGCGGTCTCGGTCAGGATCGCGCCGCCCACGAGGGCGCCGAGGTCCATGCCGAAGATGGTCAGGATGGGGGTCATGGTGGAGCGCATGGCGTGCTTGCCGAGCACGACCGGCTCCGGCAGACCCTTGGCCCGCGCGGTGCGGATGTAGTCCTCGCCGAGGACCTCCAGCATGGTGGCGCGGGTGAGCCGCGCGTACATCGCGGCGTACAGGAAGGCGAGGGTCACCCAGGGCAGCAGCAGGCCGCCGAACCAGCCGCCGAAGGACTCGGAGATCGGCACGTACGAGGCGTCGACCCACTTGAGCTGGGTGCGGAAGACGAGCATCGCCAGCATGGCGGTGAAGAAGATGGGGAGCGAGACGCCGGCCAGCGCGGTGATCATCGCCGCGCGGTCGATGACCGTGCCCCGCTTGAGCGCGGAGATCACGCCCGTGGAGACGCCGATCACCAGCCACAGCACGGCGGCGCCGAGCACCATGGAGAGGGTGACCGGGAAGGCGTCCACCAGCATCGACCAGACGTCCTGCTCGCTGCGGAACGAGTAGCCGAAGCAGGGCGCGGCGCAGTGGATGGTGTCGCCGCCGCCGGTGTAGTCCCGGCCGACGAAGATGCCCGAGACGAAGTGCCAGAACTGCACCAGGATCGGCTCGTCCAGGCCCAGCTTCTGCCGGACGGCCTCGATGGAAGCCGGATCCGCCTGCTTGCCGACGAACATCGCGGCAGGATCACTGCCGGTCATCTTGGGGATGAGGAAGAAGATGCTGAGCGTCACGAGCGTGACGACGAGCAGCATCACGACGACTGCGAAAAGTCGCCGGATTATGTATGCAAGCATGCGGTCGGCCGGGGGGGGGGGGGGGGGGGGGGGGGGGGGGGGGGGGGGGGGCGGGGGGGGGGGCGGGGCCGGCGGCTTCGGCTTCGGCTTCGGGGAGGGCTTCGCCGGCGGCGCGGGCTTCGGCGGCACGACGGGGGTGACGACCGGCTGGGTGG